>JBGTFI010000239.1:0-5204 GCA_041747335.1 Phycisphaeraceae bacterium
GGAGATCTTCCTCTTCAAGAAGACCAGTCAGCCGCTGGGCGCCCACTCCGCCGGCTGCGCCTTCAAGAACCCCGCCGCCCCGCCGGATGACCGCTCCGCCGGGGAGCGCATCTCCGCCGGGCTGCTCATCGACCGCGCCGGCCTCAAGGGCTACCGCATCGGCGGGGCACAGGTCTCCGACCACCACGCCAACTTCATCCTCGCCGATGAAGGCTGCAAAGCCGCGGACATCCTCCGCCTGCTCGACCACGTGCAGCATACGGTGCGGGAGCACTGCGGCGTGGAACTCGAGCGCGAGGTGGTGGTGTGGTAGGGGGGGTGTTGGGGAGTTGTGTGTTGGTGTGTTGTGTGTTGAGGGGAAGTGATGTGATGTAGGTCAGGCCTCGGCCTGACAATCGGGCGCATGGAACCCCCAAGGGAGCACGCGATGGACCGGGGTAGTCGGGAGATCGGCGGGGCGGGGTGGCGGCGGGAGTATCGCCTTGCGCCGGAATACCGCCGAAGTTCCATCATCGTGGTGGTGGGAATCTTTGTTACCGTTGCGACTTCTGTCTGGGTCGCACGACTCGTGGGACCGCCCTCACACAATCCGTCGGATCCCACCCCCCTCATCGTCATTTGTCTGGGGACGGTCCTATTCGCATGGTTCGTCCATCGCTGGCGGTTGCGGGTGGATGAGTACGGCATCACCGTGGTCTTTCTCCGCCGGCACTTCTGGCCGTGGGAAGTGTTCGAGGCCGGCCGCGTGGAACGAAAACGTGGTTACCACCACGTCCGCCCAGACCTGCCCTGGCATCGGCGATGTCTGCACATCCAATACATGGCCGATCGGGACATGGCCGAGCTGATCGAAATCATCGACCAGTTCTGGACTCCGCCCCCTCCGCCCGCTCCGATAGATCACTTTGAGTTCCGCGAGTTCCGCGCGAGGATCACCGAGGAGGGCGTCCGCCTGAAGCGGCGGGGCGTGTGGCATGAGTTCCGCTGGCCTGAGGTTCAGAAAGTGCAGATGGTTCTGTGGGATCGCGAGTGCAATGACTTTGATCGCATCCGGATCATCACACCACAGGGAGAATACGAAACCCGCAATCTGCCCGAGGGCAGAACGTGGAGCGGCAGCCCCCCCGAAGTGGTGCGGGCATCGATCGAGGCATGTGTCGATCCCGCAAGACTGGAGACGATCGTGCTCGATGGCCCGGTCCTGTCCGAAGCCGACAGGGAACTGAGGATCTCAGAGCGTCAGCGGCGCATCGACGAAAACCTTCGGGAAGTCCGCCGGATGTACTGGTACATCGGGTTGATGTTCGGCGGGATATGCATCTGGATCATCGCGATGCGCGATTGGGTAATGCTTGTGTTCCTGATCATCCAGTCATGCGTCATGATCGGTATCTTGATCGCAATGGTCAATACTACGCTCGCGGTCCTCCGCGCCCACCTCGCCGCCGCCCGAACCGCTCCCCTCCGACTCCCGACCCCTGACTCCCCCTCCCCCCCCCAAACAAAAACCTCCCACCCAAGCGGGCGGGAGGCTTTTTTTCGAGACCGGCCGGGCCGCTTTTCGCGTCAATGGAGGTGAGGGGAGTTGAACCCCTGACCTCTTGCATGCCATGCAAGCGCTCTCCCAACTGAGCTACACCCCCAGGCCGATTCGTTCGATTCTCAGTATAGAACCGCTCGCCGGAGGGATCAAATGAAGCGTTGGGCGGTTCTCAAGGGCGGGTGCGGAGGCTTGGCCGGGGGGCATTGCGAGGCTAGAGTTAACCCGACGCTAAGAACGGATTGACGGACCCGCCCCCGCGACTTCTCACCCGGACGCCGCGACGCGGGCGCCGCCCCACAAGGAGTGTGACCTTTGCAGCGAATCCTATTCCCCCTCGCGCTCGCCTGCGCCGTGCTGACCTGGTCCACCCGACCGGCCGCAGCGCTCGAAGCCGACCAGTTCACCGTCCCTCCCCAGCCCCTTCGCGACATCGGCGCGGAGTTTGACGCGATGGTCGCACAGAAAATACAGGCCGTCCTCGACACCGCCAACAACTCCATCCGCTGGGAGTTGGATCGGATGAAAGCCGCGACCACCGACTCCCGTCGCGAGATGCACCAGAACCGCATCGCCGGACTGCTCAGCCCCGACACCATCGCCCAGCGTGTCTACGAAGCCCTCGGCCGAGGAACGCCCGAATGTCAGGCCGAGCTGTGGATCAAACGCGATGAGTTCCGCGGAAAGTGGGTCGCCTGGCGTCCGGCCTTCGCCGAAAGCATGTTCGCCGAGGCCGCCAAGCTCAAACCCCTGCTCGCCATCGCCCTCACCGCGACGGTGCAGATGCACGGCATCTACTTCGGGACCGACAAGATCGGCCACCTCTTCCAGCAGGGCTACGAGTACTACGCCGTCTACCGCAAAGCCCGCCGCGACGGGCAGTCGCGTGATGAGGCCTGGCGCGAGGCCGTCAAACTCGGCATCTCACAGGAGGAAGGCGTGTACGGCCACTGGTGGGTGGGCATCTATTCCAACGCCGACATGGCAGGCAACGCTCTGGGGCTGCTGTTTTACCTGAACTTGTTTGAGCCGATTGAACTGGCCGGCGTCGAACACCCGCCAATCCTCGTCATCGTCGATCGCCAGTGGCGATTCAACCCTGATGCCGGCGACGCCTGGCTCCATCCCTTCTTCACCGAACACCTCAACGAAGCCCGAAACCCCAGCCGCTACCTCCCCCCCATGCGCGAGATGATCGCCGAAGCCACCCGGCTCCGCGCCAGCGCCTACCTCGAGTTCTTCCAGACCGATCTTCCTTCCGAAACCCGCCTCACCCGCGAGCTTAGCACGCTCTACGGCATCGACTACGGCCACAGTGGGTTCGACGAGATCACCACCCTCGCCGACCTCTTCCCCGAAGGCCTCCCCGATCTGGTGCAGGACGACCGGCGATCCCCTCAATAGGCAAGGGCTGCGATCGCACGCCACGCCGCGGTAAATGACGACGGCGCGGCGATGGTCGCCGCGCCGCCGCCCCTCGTTCGCCCGCGTTTCCCCTTGTCGGGGTCTTCTCCCGCCTGAGCGGGCGATTCAGCCTTCCCCCCTGCGCCTCCTCATCACGAAGAACCCCGCAGTCGCCATCGCGAGCATCACCGTTCCCGGCTCGGGGACGTTGGTGAAGGTCATCACGAACGGCTCGGAATCGGCGTATCCCGTCGAGCCGGTGTCCACCAGCTTGAGCGTCGCCGCCAGCGTGCCCCGGAAGCCGGTCCCCACCACGTCGCTGTCGATGTGGAAGGTCGTGTGGGTGTGGAGGTCGGATCCGCCCAGCGGCACGCGCTCCCCGGCCTCATCGGCCAGCGCCGCGAACGCCGCCGCCCAGAACTTCAGGCCCTCATCGACCTCCACGATCTCCAGAAAAATGTTCGCCCCAGACGCCAGTTGGAAAAGATCCTCTTCCGGTTCGTCGGCCTCCAGCGCCTCCCATCCGGGGTCCGCCCCGCTCCACCCGCGAAGAAGACCGTCCACCGCCTCGAGCAGCGTCGCTTCGTCCAGGTCCGCCTCAATCGCCAGTTGACCGGCGGCCGTCCGGCCGACTTCGATGTCCAGGTGCTGCCCTGCCACCCGCGCCACGGGAAGCAGCAGCGCCGAGACGGCGCCCAGAACGGTCAGCAGGTTGAAGGAAGTTCTCGTCATATCTCATTCTCCTCTTTGAATCAGGGTGTTCGTTGTTGAAAGGGAATGTGCGTGAAAGCGGCCTTAGCGCGCCACCTTCGGGTCGTACTTGTTGTGAATCCAGTTGATGTGGAGCGGCGAGCTGCCCGCGCCGATCGCCATCGTCTGCTCGACCGCCAGGGCCTCGGCGTGCCCGTCGAGCAGGGCGTAGTTGGCTTTGCCCCCGTGGCGGTGAATCCGGACCTGTTTCGCGGCCTCGATCTCGATGTCGCCGCTCCCGCGGGTGAAGAACCTATCCGGATGGATGTGGTCCGCCGTGGCGAAATCGCCCTCTTCCGCAAGTTCCAGCGACCAGATCGTCGCCGACGGCCGCTCGACCGGACGAAGCGATTGAAAATCCTCGTAACCCGGCTGCAATCCCGACACGTAGAAGTTCAGCCCATAGCTCACCCGTCGCAGCCTGTTAAGCGGTTGCTGCGGCTCGGTGAAGAACCGGCTCACGTCGCTGGGGCAGCGGGACATGATCTTCGTATCGCCCGATGAATACTCATTGAGCGTGAAGATCCAGCTCCCCTGCTCCAGGCCGTGCCCCACCGACCCGTGCCCGAACCTCGGTTCGGGCAGTTGGTCGTCGTGCTCGGCTGCAAAGGTGACGGTGGCGATGGCGAGCTGCCGCATGTTGCTCAGGCACAGGGTCGCGCGCGTCGATTCCTTCGCGGCGCCCAATGCGGGAAGCAGCAGTGCGACGAGCAGGCCGATGACCGAAACCACCACCAGCAGCTCGATGAGCGTGAACGCGCCTTGTGAGCGCCGGGTGCGCATGACTGGCATGCCGCGCCTCAATTCTCTGAAAGTTCCACGTGACAGGCCGATCACCGCGGCGTGAACACCCCATCGATCATTCGATCAGGGCGCGCGACCGCGGCGTCAATCGGGGCCGAGAACTGCTTCGCCGGTTCAGAGGGAAAACGTGGGGGGCGCCCGGGGGGTGGAGGGGCTGAAGATGCGGGCGGGATAAGGCTTAGTGTCAAGCGGGGGCAGGTCATCCCCGGGCGCCGGGAGCGCCGGTACACCCGCAACACTCGCGAAGAGCGCGGCGTGCTGGCTGGTCAGAAGCTGGCAGAGGTGACACGAATGAGCGGGGTTGTGGTCGGATGGGGCCGGCTGCGGTGTCGAGGGGGGTGCTGTTTGAGCGGCCTCGGCGGCGAGCTCACACGTGTGACGTGCCGCCTCACCGTGGGCCAGATGGTGGTGCGCCAGGCGCGCCGCGCCGCTCGAGAGCGTCAGCAGCGCGACGATCACCAGCCACGGGATGGACCTTGCGCGCGTCACGGATGGTTATCATATCCGCGGGATCGCCCGATAGTCAATGTTTTCCCGGAACCCTCGCCCGATGTCCCGATGACGACATGACCCAACCCCACGCCCAGGATCACCCGACCGCGCCCCGATGGTGCGATCTCCACGCGCACTCCACCGCCTCCGACGGGACCGACACCCCCGCCGAGCTGGCCCGGGCCGCAGCCGAAGCCGGCCTGGGCGCCCTGGC
>JBGTFI010000240.1:0-15444 GCA_041747335.1 Phycisphaeraceae bacterium
CCCGGCGCCTTGACCGCCGACACGCGCAGCACGCCGCGCAACCGGTTCACGACCAGGGCCGCGAGCGCCTCGTTCTCCACATCCTCGGCGATGATCAGCAGGGGCTTGTTCGCCATCGCCACCTTGTTCAGCAGCGGGAGCAGGTCGCCGAGGTTGGCGATCTTCTTCTCGTGCAGCAGGATCAGCGTGTCCTCGAGGACGCACTCCTGCGTGCCCGGATCGGTCATGAAGTAGGGCGAGAGGTAGCCCTTGTCGAACTGCATACCCTCGACGTATTCGAGGGTGGTGTCGTTGCCCTTGCCCTCCTCGACTTCGACCACGCCGTCCTTGCCGACCTTGTCGAGCGCCTCGGCGATGAGCTGCCCGATCTCCGTGTCGTGGTTGGCGGAGACGGTGGCGACCTTCCGCAGGTCGTCCTTGCCCTTGCACTTGACCGCCATCTCGGTGATCGCGTCCGCGGCGACTTCCGCGGCCGCGGCGATGCCGCGCTGGATCGCCATCGCATTGGCGCCGGCGGTCACGTGCCGCAGACCCTCATTGAAGATCGCCTGAGCGAGGACCGTGGCGGTGGTCGTGCCATCGCCGGCCTTGTCCGAAGTCTTCTTGGCGACCTCGACCACCATCTTCGCGCCCATGTTCTGGAACGGTTCCTTGATCTCCACTTCCTTGGCGACGGTCACGCCGTCCTTGGTCACCTTCGGCCCGCCGAAGGACTTCTGAAGCACCACGTTGCGCCCGGTCGGGCCCATCGTGACCTTCACGGCGTTGGCGAGCTGCTCCAGCCCCTTGCGGAGCTGGACCTGGGCGTCCACGCCGAAAATCATCTGTTTCTTGGCCATTGCTTAGGTTCCGTATGCCGATGTTGAAAGTTCGATACCGGGTCTTGCCGTGACCGTGCGTTACTCGACGATGCCCAGCAGCTCGCCCTCGCGGACGATGATGTGCTTTTCGTCGTTCACTTCGATCTCCGTGCCCGCGTACTTGCCGTACACCACGGTGTCGCCCTTCTTGACCGACAGCGCCGTGCGAGAACCGTCGTCGTTGATCTTGCCCGGACCCACCGCGACCACCTTGCCCATCATGGGCTTCTCTTTCGCGCCTTCGGGCAGGTAGATGCCGCTGGCGGTCTTGTCCTCGGCCTCCTGGGGCTTGACGAGCACGCGATCATCCAGGGGACGAACCTTCACTTTCGTTGCCGTTGCGGTTGCCATGTGTCTGTCTCTCCGTCTGTGGGGTTTCGTTTGATCTTGTATCAATGTCCGCTCGCCGGCCGCGCGGCCGGACGCTTCGCATTACATGCCCATGCCGCCCATGCCGCCCATACCACCCATGCCGCCCATGCCACCCATGCCGTGGTGGTCGTGGTTGTGGCCGCCGGCGTCCTCTTCCTTCCTGGGCGATTCCGTCACGACACAGTCGCACGTCAGCAGCAGCGTCGCGACGCTTGAAGCGTTCTGCAGCGCGATGCGATCCACCTTCGCCGGGGTGATGATGCCCTTCTGCACCAGGTCGCCGTATTCGAGCGCCAGCGCATCGAACCCGAAGGCCCCCTTGCCCTGACGGACCTTGGTGACGACGACCGTGCCGTGTTCGCCGGCGTTGTCGGCGATGGTGCGAAGCGGAACCTCCAGCGATCGGCGGACGATCTCGATGCCCGCCTGCTCGTCGTGGCTGTCGCCCTTGAGGTTCTTGAGTGCGTCGATGGCGCGAAGGAAGCTCACGCCTCCGCCGGGGACGATGCCTTCCTCGACGGCCGCGCGGGTCGCGTGGAGGGCGTCCTCGACGCGGGCCTTCTTTTCCTTAAGCTCGGCCTCGGATGCCGCGCCGACGTTGACCTGCGCCACGCCCCCGGCGAGTTTCGCCAGGCGCTCCTGGAGCTTCTCGCGGTCGTAGTCGCTCGTGGTGTTCTCGATCTCGTTACGGATCTGCTCGATGCGGCCCTGGATGGCCTTGGAAGCGCCCGCGCCCTCGATGATGGTGGTGTTCTCGCTGGTGATGCGGATCTTCTTCGCCAGCCCGAGCTGCTTGATCTCGACGTTGTCGAGTTCGATGCCCAGGTCTTTCATGATCGCCTGCCCGCCGGTGAGGATGGCGATGTCCTCGAGCATGGCCTTGCGGCGGTCGCCGTAGCCCGGGGCCTTGACGGCGCAGACGTTCAGCACGCCGCGCAGCTTGTTGACCACCAGCGTCGCCAGGGCTTCGCCCTCGATGTCCTCGGCGATGATGAGCAGCGGCTTCTTGGCCTGTTGGACCTTTTCAAGGAGCGTCACGAGCTTCTGGACGCTGGTGATCTTCTCCTCATGGACGAGGATCAGACACTTGTCAAGCTCGACCTCCATCCGTTCGGGGTTGGTCACGAAGTTGGGCGAGAGATACCCGCGGTCGAACTGCATCCCCTCGACCACGTCCACGTAGGTCTCGAGGCTCTTGCCCTCCTCGACGGTGATCACCCCGTCCTTGCCGACCTTGAGGAAGGCGTCGGCCATGATCTTCCCGATTTCGGGGTCGTTGTTCGCGCTGATGCTCGCGACGTTGGCGATCTCGTCCTTACGCGAAACGTCGATGGGCTTGGACTGCTTGGCGATGCTTTCGACCACCGCGCTGACCGCCTTCTTCATCCCGCGCACCAGGGCGTTGGCCTCGACCCCCGCGGCAAGCTGCTTGAGGCCTTCCCTAAAGAGCGCCTCGGCCAGGACGGTCGAGGTGGTGGTCCCGTCGCCGGCCTTGTCGGAGGTCTTGCTGGCGGCCTCCTTCACGAGCTGGGCGCCCATGTTCTCGTTCTTGTCGCGCAGCTCGATCTCCTCGGCCACGCTCACGCCGTCTTTGGTGACGGTCGGTCCGCCCCAGCTCTTGTCCAGCACGGCGTTTCTGCCTCGCGGACCCAAGGTGCTCTTGACGGCCGCGGCCAATTTCTCCACGCCCGCGAGCAAACGCTTACGGGCCTCCACGTCGAAGGCAAGGTCTTTCACAGCCATCTCGATGACTCTCCGTTCCAGGGGACCAGGTTAATGCGAAGTTCAAGGGCGACGCCTCGTGACGCCTGCAACCACATTGCTCGGTCGAACCGCCATTCAACAAGGCAACGGCGATACCAGCACCGCCGCCTGAGGTTCTCCCGGCCCTGCCCGATCGTAAGTATTTTATTAAAAGGTCTTTACATTTATTAGAGCGCGGGGCGCTGTGGTCCGCTCCTCCCACCCTCTGTGTCATCGTGACAGCCCCGACCGCCCAGAAGGCGCAATCCGCCTGTCAGGGTGGCAGGCCAGGGATGGCCCGTCCCCCAATCGATCCATTCATACTCAAGTTCGCGGCGCCCCCAACCGATGAACCCGTGCTGGCTATACCAGTTGGGGGGCTACCGGATCTCGGTGTGAAAAACGCGCCGGGTTGCCTATTGCCATGACGCCCCCCCCCAATTCCTGCTTGGGGGATCCACTAAAAGAGGCTATCATCTCCTGACCTGCCGCCAAGGCTGGAGCTTTCGCACCTCTCGAAAGGATCCGCCGTGCCCCCATCCGCCCTCTCCCCGTCCTCCGCTCAAACTCAATCATTCACGCGATGGGTTGCCGCATCCCTGGCCGCGTTTGTTCCGCTGTCCACTTTCGCCCAGGAATCACCCGACCCCGAACTCTTCGCCCGGCCGGCCTTCCAACTCCTGCGGCAGAACGAAGACTGGTCCGGCCTCGCCGGGCGGGACCGCACCGCCACCGGCGACTTCTTCGACCCCGCCAAGTTCATCCCTCTCTCCGATGATGAATCGATCTGGGCGAGCTTCGGGATGCGCTGGCGCAGCCGCGTCGAGGCCTGGGACAACTTCAACTTCGGCGGGCCGGGCGATCGTTCGGACATCTTCTGGCTCAACCGCTTCGAGTTCCACGGCGATTTGCACGCCGGTGAGAACCTGCGCCTTTTCGTTGAGGGCAAGAGTGCGCTGTCCACCGATCGCTCCCTTCCGGGAGGCACCAGCACCCCGGCTCTGTTCGTCGATGAGCTGGACCTTCAACAGGCGTTCGTCGATGTGACGCTGCCGCTGGGGGACATCGGCGAGGTCACCTTCCGCCCCGGCCGGCAGGAGTTTCTTTTCGGCAAGCAGCGCCTGGTTTCGCCGCTGCACTGGTCCAACACGCTGCGCACGTGGGACGGTGTGAGCCTGCCCTCCAGGCTCTTCGGCTGGAGCATCACGCCCTTCTGGTCGCAGTACGTCAGCCCCATCCGCAAGTACGACTTCAACCAGGCGGATGCCGGCACGCAGTTCTTCGGCGTCTACGCCACCGGCAAGCCCGAGCTTCTCTACGGCATGGGGATGGACCTCTACTACCTGGGTCTCAAAAGCGACGCGACGACCTTCCGCGTCGCGGGAAACACCGGGCACGACGAGCGCCACACCGTGGGCGGCCGGTTGTTCGGGGACGTGTTCGACACCGGCCTGGATTACGATGTCGAGGGCGCGTACCAGTTCGGGAGCTTCCGCCCCGGCGGGGCGTCGAACGACATCGACGCCTTCATGGTCGCGGCCGAGGTGGGCTACAAACCCAGGGATGTGTGGGGTGAGCCGCGGTTTTTCATCGGGTTCGACTTCGCCAGCGGCGATGATTCCTCGACCGGGACGATGGAGACCTTCAACCAGCTCTTTCCGCTGGGCCACGCGTATCTGGGCTACATCGATGTGGTCGGGAGGCAGAACATTCTTGATGCCAGCGGCGGGGTGTCGCTCACGCCGCTGAAGAAGACGACGGTGCGTCTGGCCGGTCACGGGCTGTTCCGCGCGAACAAGGGCGATGGGCTGTACAACGCCGGGGGGGCGATCGTCCGCGAGCCGGGGACGAGCGATGAACGCTTCATCGGCGTGGAGCTGGACCTGACGATCCAGTACCAGGTGAACCGCCACCTGCTGGCCGAGTTCGGCTACAGCCACTTCTTCGCGGGGGATTTCATCGAAGACACCGGCCCGGACGACGACATCGATTTCTTTTATTTTCAGTTGCAGTATACGTTTTAGGGGGGGGCGGTCACCCACCGAGCTCCACTTCGCCTCCGCAATCAGGACACTCCCGGCGGCCAGCGGCGAGGGTGCCGGGGAGGTCGTATCCACAGTGGCGGCAAACGTAGGGGTATCGCCGCGCATAAAGGCGCTCGCGGCAGAGGATGGCGGCGGCGGAAACAATGAAGGTCGATACGGCTCCGCTCGTCAACAAAGCCACCACCATCGGAATCGGCAAGCCAATGCGATCCAGAATCGAAAGCATGATCCCAGGAACGGCCTGGGTCAAGGGATATGCCGCCGGTGAAAGTACACCCAAGAGTGCCGGGAAAGCGAGTCCTTCATACCGCACGAATCGATAACCGGGAGAAGGCGTCGCCAACATGGCCGCGGCGAAGCCGATGGCCTTGCCGGTGACGATGACGCTCCAGAAGGTCATTCCCAAGAGGAATCCGACTTTGCCGGTCTCAAATCCGTGTCTTGATGAGGGGTCCGTGTAGAAGGCTCCGTATCCGTTGTAGATTGCACCGGCCGCGAGGGCGACGAGGCAGAAGACCGCCAGGTGCTTCGCGATGGAATGCGGGTAGGGCATGGGGCAGCGGGCCTAAGATCCTCTGCTGATTTGGCGGTCTGATGCGCACGGACCATTACGCCGGACAAACAACGGACAGCACTGCCCGACAAGCCGCCAGTGGCACCCGGTACAAGAAGCGTCAGGCCGAGGCCTGACCTACAGGCTACGCGAACGTCGTCACGCCCGGCCGCGCCACCGGATGATCCGGCGCGTCGCCCCATTCGTAGGTCTTGGGGGCGAGGGAAACCTTGGAGTTCATCGCGTCTTCCCACTTGATGATCTGCCCGGTGTAGGCGGCCTCCCGGCCGACGATCGACAGGGCCGTGGACATGCACATGAAGTCGCCGTCGTTGATCGGCTCGCCCTTGCGGATCGAGGCGAAGAGGTGGTCGTGCTCGATCTGGTACATGTCGCCGCGCGGGCCGCGGTAGCGCCACTCCTTCTCGCCGCGCACGCGGTGGCCGAACACATCCGCCACGCCCTTCGTGCCCATGATGTAGTCCTGCGTTCCGCCGGGGGTGTTGGGCCAGTGGCGGCAGATGTGGTACCCCTTCACGCCGTTGGGGTATTCATAGACGATCGAGAAGTGGTCCCAGATGTTGCCGTAGCTCGGATCGGTGCGCACCTGCCTCCCGCCCACGCCCCAGACGCGCAGCGGGGCGATGTCGCCCATGGCCCAGCCCATCTTGTCGATCGAATGGATCGCCTGCTCGGCGATGTGGTCGCCGCTGAGCCAGGTGTAGTAGTACCAGTTCCACATCTGAAGCTCCATGTCGGAGCTGACCTGCTCTCGCGTGCGCCTGGGCCCCCACACGCCGCCGGAGTTGTAGACCGTCTCGATCGAGACGATATCCCCCACGCCGCCGGAAAGAACGTGCTCGAGGGTCGCCCGCTTTTCCGGGTCGTAGCGCCAGCAGAGGCCCGAGACGACGGCGACGTTCTTCTCTTTCGCCAGGCGGCAGGTCTCCCACATGTCGCGCAGCATGGGCATGTCGGTGGCGACGGGTTTTTCGACGAAGTTGTGACGCCCCTTCTCGACGGCGTACTTGAGGTGGATCGGCCTGAAATGCGGCGCGGTGCAGTGGCAGATGACATCGCACGAGTCGATGACGCCCTTGTAGGCATCGAAGCCGACGAACTTATGGTCATCATCCACCACGATGCGGTCGCGGACCTGCGGATTGCTCATCAAAGCGTTGTAGCTGTTGTCGAGCTGGTGACGGAAGGCATCGCCCAGGGCGACGAGCTTCGTGTTGGGGTCGGCCATAAGAGCGTTGACGGCCGCGCCCGTGCCGCGTCCGCCGCACCCGATCAGCCCGACGCGCAGGACATCCGAACCGGCCGCCCGCACTGCCGGGGAGATGGCGAAGGCCGCGGTCGCCCCGGCCGCGAGCGCCCCGGTGGTCTTGATGAAGTCGCGCCGCGTGGTCGAGGGCCGGTTGAGGCTTTGCTTGTCATCCGCTTGCATGGCTGAGGTCTCCTGCTCAAGAAAATGGTCGCTGACCCGGCGGCGTCGCCCTCGGTCACGGGTCTATTGTATCCGATTCCGCCCCGCCGGGTGGGCGAACCTCGTACCGGGCAAACCCCCGCGATCGCCGCTCCCGCGGGCCAGATTCGTCGATAGTCAGTATCAAAGCCTCGGCCCCGTTTGTGGCGTCAATCAGCTTCAGCCCGGCCTCGGCCCCCAGCACGCTCACGGCCGAGGCCAGCGCATCGGCGAGCATCCCGTCCGGAGCGATGACCGTCACCGCGAGGCGATCGGTCAGCCCCAGTCCCGTGCGGGGGTCCAGGATGTGCGAGTACCGAACACCATCGATCTCCGCGAAGCGGTGCGCATCCCCGGAGGTGGCGACCGTCGCGCGGGCGAGGAGGATGTAGCGATCCACTTCCTGGCCAGGGGAACCATCCGGCCCGTCGAACATCGACAGTCGCACGCGCCAGCCTTTGCGTCCGGGGGGCGGGTCGCTCACCGCGATGTCACCGCCGGCATCGACCAGCGCCCGCGTCACACCGTGCTCGCGCAGCACCTTGAGCGCTTCCTCGGCCGCGTATCCCTTCGCAATCCCCCCGACATCCAGGCGCATCCCCCCGGCCCGGAGCCGGACTGCGCGGCCGGCGGGATCAAGCTCGAGCTTCTCATGCCCCACCGCTTGCGCCGCCTCGGCCAGAAGTCGCTCGCTGGGCAGCTCCCCCAACCGCCGCGCCCGCCGCCAGAGTCGAACATACGGGCCGATGGTGATGTCGAACGCCCCCTGCGTCCGCGCGGAGATGGCCTGGGATGCTTCGATGACGTTCCACAGGTCATCGCTCACGCTGATCCAGGCCGTCGGCGCGGCCTGGTCCGACAGCCTGCCCAGGAGCGAGAGCTCGCTGCCCGCCTCGTAATCGCTCAGGATCGCGTTGAGTTGATCGATCCGCGCCCAGGCGGCTTCGGCCGCCGCGTCGGCTTGCGCCGGATCGGCGGCGTAGAGGACGATCCGGAACGGCGAGCCCATCTTCGATTGCTCGAAGGAAAACCGCTCGAGCGGGCGCGAAGCGCACCCGCCCAAACCCACCGCCGCCGCGAGAAGCAGCAGCGCGCGCAAGCGATTCTCAGGATGCTCGGCCATGCCCGAAGTGTAGCTGATCTCCGCCTCCATCCCGCGAACCTGACCAACCCCGCGCCGCTATAATCCTTGGCCGCCCGCGCACTCTGGTCCGAGGCGCGACGTTCACTGTGTCCACCCGCTGGAGCTGCAATGTTTCACGCTTCGACCCCGCCGCGCCGCCGCCTGATGTCAGTCCTGGCCCTGACTAGCGGCGCGTTCCTATGGATGCCCGCCGCGCCGGCGCAAGAGCCGCCCACACTTGAAGCGGAGATCCGCGCCGGGTATCCGCCCATGCCCGAGGGCAAGCCGCCGGTGCTGGAGGTGGAGAACGCGGCTGTGAACTGCGAAGCCGACATGAAGCCGTACACCGAGGTCATCCCCGGCACGGAGGTGACCTTCGACATGGTTCCCATTCCAGGCGGAACCTTCATGATGGGCAGCCCCGAAGACGAGGAGGATCGGGGCAAGGATGAGGGGCCGCGGATCGAGGTGGTCATCGAACCGCTCTGGATGGGTAAGTACGAGGTGACCTGGGCGCAATACAAGATCTTCATGGAGAAGTGGGACATCGAGCTGCGCAAGCGCGGCCAGGCGCAGCCAACGCCGCAGGATCCCTGGGCGGACGCGGTCAGTCGGCCGACACCGCTCTTCGATCCGAGCTACACCTACCAGAAGGGGCAGGATCCGAACCACCCGGCCGTGTGCATGACCCAACTCGCCGCCCGGCAGTTCTCTAAGTGGATCACCATGAAAACCGGCCGGTTTTACCGCCTGCCCACCGAGGCGGAGTGGGAATACGCCGCCCGCGCGGGGACGACGACCGCATACTCTTTCGGAGCCGACGCCGACGAGCTGGATGATCACGCCTGGTACTTCGACAACGCCGAGAACGAGGACGGCGATGGCGTCTACTTCCACGTGGGGACCAAGAAACCCAACCCCTGGGGGCTTTATGACATGCACGGCAACGTGGGCGAGTGGGTGATGGATCAATATGACGCAAAGTGGTACGAGCAGTTCGCGGGGAAGGGGCCGGTCAATTACCGCAAGGTCATCAACTGGCCGACGGTGATGTATCCGCGCGTGGTGCGCGGCGGATCATGGGACCACGAGGCCGAGGAGCTGCGTTCCGCGGCCAGGCATCACTCCGAAAGCGAATGGAAAGTGCGCGACCCGCAGTTTCCCAAGTCGATCTGGTGGTTCACAGATGCCCAGCACGTCGGGATGCGCCTGGTGCGGCCGCTTCAGGAACCCGGCGACGAGGAGAAGCAGCGCTACTGGGAGCCGGACCTGGACGAGGTGCGCACGGTGTACGAAAGGCAGCGGAGGGGAGAGAGGTAGAGGGGGTCAGGCCTCGGCTGAACTCAGGGGGAAGTGATCCTGCGCGTCGGCCATGCTGCTGAACAACGCCGAACTCGAATTGATCCGGGCCGGCGCGGTGTCGCTGGTCTTTCGCAGGTGGCGAAGGCCGAATGTCAAGCCCGGCGGCACTCTCACGACCGCCATCGGCGTGCTGGCGATTGACGCCGTGGACGCCATCACCCAGCGCGACATCACCGACGATGATGCGCATCGTGCCGGTCACGCGGACAGGCGGTCGCTTCTCGATACGCTGCGCGGGCGTGAGGGAACTCTTTACCGCATCGCGATCCGATACGCAGGTGAGGATCCGCGTATCGCCCTGCGGAACGACGACCGCCTCAGCGCTGCGGAACTGGATCGCACGCGCGCACGACTGGCTCGGCTGGACGCCGCGTCGCGGGTCGGGCCGTGGACCCTTCGCGTCCTCAAAGCGATCGAGCGCCACCCGAACCTCGCCGCGATCCGCCTCGCCGAAATGCTGGGCTATGAGAAGGCGTGGCTGAAGCTCAATATCCGCAAGCTCAAGAACCTCGGCCTGACGATCAGCCATCAGCCGGGATACGAACTGTCCCCCCGTGGGAGCGCGGTGGTCAGGGCGATGCGGAATTGAATTGGAGGGACGGGACATGACCACCCGCTACGCGGTCGCGCTGATGGTCATCACGCTGGCATTCTTCCTGAGAGTGCTCGGGCAGGCGATTGTGGCCTTCGGGGATGTAACCTTTCTGCCTCCGATGGAACAGTGGCAGTCGGGCCTGCTGCCGTATCCACTGTTGCTGTGCTCGCAGGTCGTCATCCTCGCGCTTCAGACCAAGGCTTCGCTGGACATCTGGCGTGACCGGGGCTATTTCGCGGCCCGGCGCCCGTGCGCCGGGCTGTTCCTCCGCCGATTCAGCTATGTCTACTTCGCGGTCATGGCGCTGCGGTACATCGTCACGATGGCCGTGTACCCCGATCGCCGCTGGTTATCCGGCACGATCCCGATCTTCTTTCACTTTGTGCTTGCGGGATATCTGTGGATACTTGGTACGCATATGCGCCGAGTCGACGACAAGACACCCGGGCAATTCGCGTACAATTCCGACCGATCCACATGACCGAACCCGATGTCACGCTGACCGACTACGCGCTGGGGATCGAGTGCCTGATTCTCTGCGGGGTTGAGACGTGCTACCCGCAATTCACGGAGTTCTTGCGGCTTAAGAGAAAGTACGATCCGCACAAACGGTTCCAGAGCGAGTGGTACCGGCACTATCGGGGAATGTTTGGGTAGGAATGCTGGCCATCGTTGCTACAATGTGGGTGATCGTATGAGCAAATCTGTCAGGAGATCACCAGTGCGGCCGCCCGCTAAATCTTCCGCAAGGCATCCCCTTCGTCGAGACCTTCGCGCCCCGGGAACGTGGGGATACTTCTCCGCGTATGTGCTGATCGCGTCCAGCAGTGTCCTTCTGGCAATCGAGTTGTTCGGAAGCGGCATTTCCCCGCGATTGGGTGGGCCTGCGTTCGCTGCGTGGTATGGGTTCCTTCTTTTACTCATCCTTCGAAGGCGAGAGCGCCTGACCTGAGCGTCAAGGGTGGGTCTTAAACGCACAACCTATCCTACCTGCCAATGAGAACCAATGTCAGCCGAAACGACCTCTCCATCGATCCGAATGCGTGTCGTGTACGAAGATCTGCCCGACCTGGTCGAGCTACAGACATCCGTCCGTGCAGCAAGGTGGAGCGGGGTTGCCACCGCATACGCTTGTCCCAGAACCTTGCGCCAGAGTGCCGAAGCACTCTTGAAGTGGACTGATCGCCCAGATGGCGACTTCAAGCTTGAAGTCGGGTCAAGTACGAACAGTCAAATGGGATGGCTTGTCTTGAGCTTCCACTCGGTGGATATGGCCGGCCACATTGTCTGCCAAGTTCATCTCGCCGCGATGGCACAGATGCGGGGAAACTTTGAGGATGTGTCAAGGTTGGTGGTTGCCATCCCTACGGAGTCTGGATTGATTGAGCGGTTCGCTCGCCAACTCCTGGTACTCGCAGACTGTCTCAATGGCGAGGCGGTTCTTGAGGGGACGATCTGACCTCCATGACAGCCGGCGTGCCGATGTGGGAGAGCCAATCTATGCAGTCCGAAATCACGCTGGGCTGATGGGTAATGTTATGACGCTCATAAACGAGCGTCGAGAGCCTCCGCGGTCCAATAAGCAATCGTACCCGTCAAAGGTGGGTCTCGCGGACTCGACCCACCCTACCAGCCATCCGCCAACCGCTATTCGCCACCCGCCAACTCACCCCACAAAGCTCTTCTTCTTTCGGCCGCTCAGATAGCTTTCGATCACGGTCGAGCTCAGATTCTCGCTGGTGCAGTAGAAGGCTGTGCCGCGGGTGAGGCGGGTGAGTTGTTCGACGAAGCTGACCCACTCCATGCCCCAGTAGTCCTCGATCAGCGCGAAGGTGGCGATGCGGATGCCCTGCTGGCGGCACCGAAGGGCCTCCTTGAGCGTGGCGCTCACCGTGCGCTGGTGCGGCGGATAGAGGAGGTAGAGCATCTCACTTCCGGGGGCGGGGGCGTTTCCGGGGGCGCTGTCTGCCGCTTCGCCCATCTCCCCGGCCGGGGCGACGTGCGCAGTGGGCTGGCCGTCGGTGATGATGAAGATCTGCTTGTTCGCCGCCCCGCGCCGGCTGAGGACCTGCCTCGCCTGGCGCAGCCCGAGCTGAAGGTTCGTGAAGTGCTGCGGGATGCGCTGCTCGTTGGCCATGGCCTCGGCCAGGGGCAGCCGCAGCCGCACGCGCGGGTCGTACATCGACACCGGCTTTGGCATCACCATCGGAAGATCGCGCTCCGCGATCGGCTTGGCGAGCGAATAGAACCCCACGTAATCGAGCGTATCCTGCGGGAAGCGGGTGCGCATCAATGCCGCCATCCCCAGCGCCACCCGCTTGGCCTGGTAAAAGCGTCCCCAGCGCATCATCGAACCCGAAAGGTCGATGAGCAGGCACATCGCCACATCCGTCTGCCCCTCGGTGATGTGCAGGTCGAAGTCCTCCGGGCGGATCGACAGCGGCAGCTTGAACTTGTTCGCCCCGGCCTCGTCATGGGATCGGCGAAGCGCGTTGCGCATCGAGGCCGCGACGTCCAGCTCCTGGATCGGATCACCGAACTGGTACGGCTTCACCCCGTCGGTGCGCTCATCCCCGCGCCCGCGGTCGAGCACCGGGTGCCCCTCCCGCGTTCCCTGGCGCATGCCCTCGAAGATTTCCAGCAGCGCGCGGTGCTGGATCCCCCGAAGCAGCTTCGGCGTCAGGCTGAGCTTGCCCGTGCCCGGATCGCGCTCCATCAGTCCCTCGGCGATCATCGCCTCGATCAGCTCGTACGTCCCGTCGCCTTTCTCGATGTTCTCCAGAGAGTCCATCGCCTGCTCGCCGTGCTGGAGGATGAACTCGACCAGATCGGGTGAGGGAAAAAGACTGTCGGGGGTCGGGAACGGTTGGCCGTCGTATTCGCCGTAGGTGTATCGCATGGCTGCTCCGTGGGGGAATCATAGCGCGTCGGCCTCGGCCGGCCGCTCGCCCCCCGCGAATTGACCATCTCCCCCCAAGCGACGATAACACTTGCATGTCCAGCTTGCCGGCAAGCTCCGCCTCGGACGGCCCACCGGTCGCCCTGGTCACCGGCGCATCGAGCGGCATCGGCAGGGAGGTTGCCCGGATGCTCGCCGGGCGCGGGTACGCGACGGTTCTCATCGCCCGGCGGGTCGATCGCCTCAATGAACTCGCACGGGAGCTTTCCGCCCACGCCCCCTCGATGCCCCTGGGCATCGACCTCTCCGAGCCCGGCGCGGTGAAGCTGGGCATTCAGATTATCGCGCAGCGCCATCCGCGGATCGACGTGCTGGTCAACAATGCCGGGTTCGGTGACTACCGGGCGATGCTCGATCAACCCTTCGAACTGCTTCGCCGGATTCACGAAGTCAACTATTTCGCGGCCGTGGCGTTCACCCGCGCCTTCCTGCCGGGGATGATCGAGCGACGCCACGGTCATGTGATCAACATCGCGTCGATGGCGGCCAAGTTCGGTCCCTGGGGCCACGGGGCCTACGCCGGCGCGAAGGCGGCACTGGTGGCGATGACCCAGAGCCTCGCCTGCGAGTACGCCTCGACCGGGGTTCACTTTTCCTGCGTCCACCCCGGGCTGGTGCGAACCGAGTTCTTCCGCGAACCCGGATATCGCGCCCTCGACGGCCAGCTCGCTCGCCACGGTGTCCCCGCGCAGCGGGTGGCGCGGGCGATCCTCCGGCTGCTCGATCACCCCCGGCTTGAGCTTTGCGTGCCCTGGTACTACCGAGTGCTCGATTGGTGCCGCCTGCTAAGCCCCGGGCTGACGCTGCGCCTGGTGCGCGGTCAGAGCAGGCCCGCCGTATCCCCGCCGACGCCCGAGCCGCTGGTCCATCCGATCGAACCGCCCAAGCCCGCCGAACACGCCTGACGACCTTCCTGCACCTGCCCCGCGGCGCAATATCAAGGCAGCACTTGCGCTTGCCTGCGCGCTTTTCCGCGGGAATCCCAACCTTTCAAGCGGGGCGCGGCCGCGGACCGAACCAGTCTCGTAATGTCCTTCCCAGGAAATCAGCCATGAGCGAGCGATGGCTTGGCTTATCGGACGCTGCCGCCTGGCTCAACGAGACGGTCTCGAACCTCGAGCGCAAGATCCTCAAGCGCCAGATGCCCGCGCGACAGACCCCGCAGGGCTGGCAGGTGCTCGTGGATCATCCCGATGAGAAGCCCGATACCGGCTTCCTCTCCGCGATGAACCAGATGACCCGCGATCACCCGATCCGTCCCGGGACGGACGATGCGCCGGAGCGATCATCGGGCGTCTACAAGTTCGCCGATGCGAAACCATCCTCAACCGTTGCGGCGCCGGCGCCACGGGAGCAGGCGCCCGTCCCACCGCCGATCTCCACCATCGCTTCCCCACCCTACGACACCCACACCGGCGCAAGCGCCGCAGCCTCCACTGCCTCCGCCACACCCCTCAAACCGCCACCGCCACCGCGCATCGCGGACATCCCGCGCCCCTGGCTGGGCCTCGTCGCCGTGTTCCTCATCCTGCTGCTGGGGTGGTTCTATCTGGCCCTGCGCCCGGCGACGATCACGGGCCGCGAAGGCGCCGACCTCCCGCTCCCGCTCCCTGACGATCCCGCTCCCCCGGCCGAGAACTGGGTGATCGAATACGAAACCCGTCCCGACCCCGAACCCGTGGACCTCGCCCGCAGCGCAAGACTCACCGAAGCCCTTCGCCGCGGCGAACACCCCGAACAGATCGCCGCAGCCGACAAGCCCGTGCGCTGGTGGGCCGCCACGCCCGAACCGTCACCCGCCCCGCGAAGAACCCAGAGCACCACCCCCACGCAACCCCGCGAACCCTTGCCCCGGTGGGGTGAATGGAAAGCCGATGAGCTCAACCTGCCCCGTACCCCGACGCCCGAGGCACCGGTGTCCAACACCCAGCCGAACTCCCAGGAAACGGCAACTGCTGCCGTACGGCCCGCGCCGGTGACTCCGGATCGCTCTCTCGCCACCGCTCAGAAGCGCGATACGACGCCGCCCACCGACGCGAAACCGCACTGGGCGTTCAGTTTCACCCCTGGTTCAAATCGCGCCGCGCCATCACCCGCCCGCACCACGGCCGAATCCATCGAATCGACCCGCCCAGCCACGCCCACCGAATCTACCTTGGCTGCTCCCGCCTCAGAAAGCCCCGCACCCAACCCCGCGCCCGAACCCCGGCGCATCGACGAACCGATCCCCGCCACCGCGCCCCACTGGACCGGCGCAGCACGTCCTGTCAACGCATGGACCGATCGCATCGGCGAACCCGCGCACTTCGTCCTGCTCATGGCCCCCCCGGAAGCCCCCCCGGAAGCGTCCAGGGAAACGCCCCC
>JBGTFI010000241.1:0-2617 GCA_041747335.1 Phycisphaeraceae bacterium
TTGCGGATGCGCTGCAGGCGGTTGCGCCACCCCCAGGGGCGCGTGAGCGGTCCGAGCGGGACGGGCACGCCGCCGGCCCATTCGTAGCAGCGGTGTCGCAGAGCGAAGTTGACGACGCGGGAAACCTGCGGTGTGTCCGCATCATCGAACGCGCACAGCCCGCCCACCGGCAGGAGCTTATCGCTGTAGTAGAAGTCGATCAGCGCCGCCTCGAACAGGTGCAGCCCGTCGATGAAGATGAACTCGAACACGCGCTTTTCCGCGACCAATCGCGGCAGGGCCTGGTCGCTGAGTTCTTCGTACAGATCGAACATGGCCGCGCACCCGGCGTGGTCCCGCAGCGCCACCCCAAGTCCCCGCCACTCGTGCCCGTTCTGCCACGGGTCGATCGCCAGGTGCCTGCCGTTTCCTCCGGCGCGGAGGAGCCCCCAGCAGATGAACAGCCCGCTCAGCCCCGTGCCCATGCCCACCTCAAGCGTCTGCGCCGGTCGGAGCGACGCCACCAGGTCGCGCAGCAGCACGCCCTCTTCCTCGGAGATGTTCATGCGGAGCGGTCGCGGTTCCCGGCCGGGCAGCTCGATCTTCCCGGCATCGAAGATGGTGCGGATGACCTCTTCGATGCGCTGTTCGCCGTTGTGAGGCATGGTGAAACTCCGCGATAAGAAAGTGTGATCGGCTAAGCACGGGCAAGCGGAGCTTGCCCATGGCACATCGGCCCGGCGGCATTCAGAAGAGCTGGCCCTGCTCGGGGCGCTCAGGCTCTGCGCCCTGGAGGACATCGCGCACTTCGTCGAGCAGGTCATCCAGATCCCGGAAGTGCTTGTACACGCTCGCGAAGCGGACGTACGCCACCTGGTCGATGTGCTTAAGCCGCTCGGCCACCGCCTGCCCGATGTCGATCGACTGAATCTCCCGCTGATTGCGGTGGAATAGATCCTCCTCGACTTCCTCCGCGAGCTGCGTCAACCGCTCAATGCTGATCGGGCGCTTGTAGCACGCCTTCTCCAGCCCCGAAAGCATCTTCTCGCGGTTGTACGGAACGCGCGATCCGTCCTTCTTGACCACCATCAGCCGCGCGGATTCCTCGATGTGCTCATAGGTGGTGAACCGCTTCGAGCACCGCAGGCACGCGCGGCGCCGACGGATCACCCGCCCGCCGTCGGTCGACCGCGAGTCGATGACCTTATCGTGATCCTCCTGACAGAACGGACAGCGCATGGCCGCGGCGACCCTCTACATATGGAGTAAGCGGCCACGATTCTACCAAACTGTGGGGGCTTGGCCCGTAGGGTGGGCACCGCCCACCACAAGCACGTAGGGTGGGCATCGCCCACCAAAAGAAACAACAAGCCCCCCAATCGGGCGCACCCGCCTTGCGCCCCTCTTTCTGCTACCTTGCCACAAATGCCGCTTCGGATCCTCATGCTGGGTGATATTGTCGGTCTGTCCGGCCGACAGGCGGTCGCGCAGCAGATTCCCCACCTGCGCGAGCGCTATCATCCCGACCTCATCCTCGCCAACGCCGAGAACGCGGCCAACGGTTCCGGGTTGACGCCTGAGCTTTATAAGAAGCTCTGCGATGCGGGCATCACGGGGCTGACGCTGGGCGATCATGTCTATAAGAAGGCCCAGATCTTCCCCACCCTCAAAAAGGAAGAGAACCTCATCCGACCGGCCAACCTCCCCGCCAAGGCCGTGGGGCGAACGTGGATGCGCCTGCCCGCCGGGCAGGGCGAGAATGCGCGAGCTGTTTACGTCTTCACGCTGCTTGGCCGGATTTTTATGAACTTGCCGGTCAACGATCCCTTCGCGGCGGCGGATCGAGTCCTCGCCGAGCTTCCGGAGGCCGACCCGATCGTCCTTGTCGAAGCGCACGCGGAAGCCACGAGCGAGAAGCAGTCGCTGGGGTGGTATCTGAACGGGCGCGTCACCGCCGTCATCGGCACCCACACGCACGTCCCCACGGCCGATGCGCGGCTGCTGGACAAGGGCACGGCTTACATCACCGACATCGGTATGTGCGGCCCGCAGGAGTCGATCCTCGGCAGAAAGATCGATCCCGTACTCGTCCACATGACCACGGCCATGCCCGCGCCCTTCGACGTGGCCGAGGGCGACCCGCGCGTCTGCGGCGTGCTGGTGGAGGTGAGCGATCACTCCCCGCGCGCCGTCGCCATCGAGCGGGTGGAGGTCAAGGCCGATCCCTCGGCGCCTCCCTTCGTGGCGGGGTAGGCGGCCAATCCCATCATGGACTTCACAGCAGCGAGACCGGGTCCACATCCACCGCCGTGCGCGAGCAGGTCGGGCTGCCGCCGGTGTCACGCATGGCGCGGATCGTCATCCGCCACCGCGACCACGTGAAGTGTCACGAGCTGGCGTCGGCGCTCGCTGCCGAGCTTCACAAGTCGAACGAGGAGCTGGGGACGCTGGTTCGCCTGCGCGGGCCGATGCCATGCCCGATCGCGCGGATCGCGAGCTTTCATCGCCAGCAGATCGAACTCATCGCCCCCCCCCCGGAACCGGCCTCGCGTTTACAGAAGCTGCTCACGGCGCTGCGCAACGCGAAGCTGCTGATCTCCGATGCGCGCACGGCGGTGGATGTGGACCCGGTCTCGCT
>JBGTFI010000242.1:0-2367 GCA_041747335.1 Phycisphaeraceae bacterium
CTGATCGGTGTAGACCTGTTCGGCCGCCAGGTTCATCCACAGCCCCAGCGCCACAAGCACCGCGCCCGCGATCAGAGGCCAGGCGACCACCCACCATGAAGGCTTCGATGTCGATGCTTCCATAAACAATCTTTCACCTCAGGGGCCTTGGCCACGCGGACGGGTCCAACCTTCCGTATGGATCGGACGATCCGCCCGCGGCGCTCAGGCCCGGATTCACGAACCGGGCGTCGGCCGCTCGCCATCCGCCCCGCAGTCAAAGCGCGTCGGAACCATGCACATGAATCGCAACGGCTCATCGCCGGTGTTTCGGAACTGGTGAAGCTCGTTCGCGGGCATATAGACGACATCCCCCGCCGCGATCGGCCGCACATCCTGCCCCGTGACGCCGCCGGTCACTTCCCCGTGCCCGCCGAGAATCAGCACTTCGTGCTCGTAATTGTGCTGATGGTGCGGGGTGTGCCCCCCGGGCTGCACCTCGAACTGCCTCATCGCGAAGTTCGGCGCCCCGTCGTCCCGCCCGACCATCAGGCGCATCGTCACCCCCTTGGCGCCGGGCACAGCCATCTCCATCGCGGGCGTCTGCTCAATCTTCTTTACCAGCATGACAGAACCTCCGCGGGCATGAAGCGATGGAACCATCTTATCAGAACAGAAGCGGGAGCGCGGGCCGGAGCGATGCGCCCCCTCCGATCGGGGGGGCGGACGCGCGGTACGATCCGGTCCATGACCGAGGATCCACGACCACTGTCCCCACGCCTGCGCGCGGTCGGCATGGTCCTGGGCGCGGTGCTTCTCCTGGGCGCCATCGCCGTCGCCGTGCGACAGCCCGACTGGTCGGCCTTGCGCGAGGCGTCCCCCGCCTGGGCCGCCCTCCTGGGGGGCATCGTGCTCGTCAACCTGCTCACACTGGGGCTGCTCAACTGGATCGTCACGCGCTCCTTCGATGCGAACCCCCCCGTGGGACTGACTCGCATGGCCGCGCTGATCGCCGCCAGCGCCCTGCTCAACTACCTCCCCCTGCGCCCGGGGCTGCTGGGACGGGCGGCGTACCTGAAACTGCATCACGCACTCCCGCTGCGGCAGTCGTTCCTGATCCTGCTGATCATCACGGGCGCCGGAGCGCTCACCAGCGCCGTGATGATCGGACTGCTGCTGCTTCGCCCGGAGGATTGGCCTCTCCCCGGACTGCTGCTGCTGGCGATCGGATCCTGCTTCGCGCCGCCCCTCGCCCGCTGGGCGCTTCATAGGCCCATTGTCGACGCCTGGTCCTGGCTTGCGCTTCGAACCGCGATCGTTCTCCTCGCGGGAACCCGCCTCTGGATCGCCTTCACCCTCATCGGCCACCCCGTCTCCTTCGACCGAGCGCTCCTCGCCGCGGCCGCGGGCATGCTCGCCACGCTCGCGGGCGTCACACCCAACGGTCTGGGACTGCGCGAATGGATCATCGCCGCCGCGTCACCCGTCGGCGCGGCCGGACTCGCCGCCGCACTCATCGACCGCGCCGTCGAAGTCGTCATCATCATCCCGACCGGCCTGATCGCCCTGCGATCCCTCAAGAGGGCATGACCGCTCACACATACCGCCGCGTCGTCACCGGGTGCTCGCCCAGCTCCAGGTTGATCGCCAGATAACGCAGCGCATCGCAAGCGTGGTCCGGACCGTCCTTCACCGGCGCTTCGTTCTCAGGCCGACCGACATCGAAGTGATAGCTTCCCATCGCTTCAATAAGCCTCACACAGCGCGGGTGGATGCGCAGTGTTCCCCGGTCCAGACGCGCGCGCAGTCGCTCGATCCCCTCGCGCACCCCCGACCCGCGACGACGCACGATCCATCCCCGACGGCGCAGCACCGCGATATCGCTCAGCCCCGTCTGCGCGTTGCGCTGCGCGCCGGCGGGATCCACACCGATCCAGCGCGGGCGCGGCCAGGGACGCCCTTCAATCTCGTCCAGATGCTGCCCCAGCGTGCGATCTGTGCGCAGGTATTCATCGAAGATCTCCAGCCTCTGCTCCCCGTTTACGCCCTGAACCACCCCCCACAGCATCACCAGCGGGCTGCGCAACCCGAAGTCCATTCCCCCCACCACCAGCGCGTCCCCCGCGAGCGCTTCACCGCACGCGGCGCTGACGTGAACCGCCGGATCGAACATCGGATAAACGCAGTCCGTCCGCCGCGGGCGGCGACAGAGCATCTCGCTCGACCACGCTTCATCGCTCGATCGCAGGCGCATCGCGACCAGGTCGTCCACGAGCATGAACCCCCCGCTTTCCTTCGCCCGCCCGCGGCAGTCGTTCCAAAGTGGGCACCCTTCGCACGCGCGTTGCGGTTCGCACCGCTCGATCACGTCCATGGCGCACCACTTGA
>JBGTFI010000243.1:0-9221 GCA_041747335.1 Phycisphaeraceae bacterium
CGCGGAAATCGGTGCGAAAGTCGGGGGCCAGCGCCATCTCGAAGCCGACCAGCGAGTCGATGACGAGCCGCTTGCAGCCGACCTCTTTGACCGCGCTGACGATCTCGTGGACGGTCTCATCCACCGAGAGGTCCAGCGGCCTCAAATAGATGAGCCTGAGCGAGCCGTCCTCGAGGTTCTTGCTGAGGTCGAAGCCGAACGAGGCGGCACGCTGCATGAACTCATTGGGGAGTTCCTCGAACATGGCGACAATGCCGGGCTCTCCCCGCGCCAGACCCTCGGCGATGAAATGGATGCCGAGCACGGTCTTGCCCGCGCCCGATGGTCCGGCCGCGAGCAGACTGTCACCCTCGGGGACGCCTCCGCCCATGAGGGCGTCGAGCTTGGGGACGCCGGTGGAAAGTCGGTTCCGACCCTTGACGTGGTCCGACCTGTGGTTGGTCAAGCCGAAGGTGCGTGGGAAGGTTTGCAGGCCATCGCTCGTGATGCGGAAGGTGTGCAGCCCCGGCACGGACTCCTGGCCACGCAGTTTCATGATCTGCATCTTGCGGACGATCGAGTTGCGATCGACGCTTTGGTAGAGCCAGAAGAGCCCGTCGGCCACCGTAAAGACCGGGTTGTCGCGCAGTTCTCCCTCGACGTACTCGCCGATGAGGAACGTGGTGGCGTGCCAACTAGTCAGGTGCAGCGCCAGGCGCTGCACGAAGCCCTGGAGTTCCACCTCGCTGGACTTGTTCAGCGCCTTGCGCACCACGGTTCGGAAGGAGTCCACCACGACGATGCCCGCGTTGGTCGTCTCGACCTCCTTGACGATTGCGTCGAGCACCGCGCCAAGGTCCTGGTCGAGCACGAGGTGGCTGAGGTTGATGAAACGGATCGATCCGTTCATCATGGCAGCGTTAAAAAACGTGAACTGCTGCTGATAGCGCAGCATCTTGATGGCCGGCTCGCCCAGCACGGTGAAGTAGAGCGCGGGGCGCTGCGGCGTAGCGTTGGCGAACATGATCTGATGCGCCAGTGTGGTTTTTCCGCACCCGGGCGCGCCTGCGATGATGTTGAAGGAGTATTCGGGCAGGCCACCGCCGAGAATCTCGTCCAGGCCCGGCACGCCGGTGGGCAGCTTTCGGATGGTCACGCGCTTCGTGGCGTCAACTTTTTCATGGCCTTGCTTCTTGGTACTCATTCCGCTACCTCGATAAGTTAAAGCGATTCGCCGAACGAAAGTTCGGGCCATGCATCATGCACCAGCCTGAGCGTGAAAGACTCTCCGATGAAGGTGACAAAGAGACCAAGCAGGTGCGCCGTGACCGCAACCGCCGCCTTCTCCCCTTCACCACCGTCGATATTGCCCGCGTGAGCGTCCAGCCGATCCAATCCTTCCAGACGACCGTCCACGCCGATCGTGACGGCTTTGAGCGCAGGAACCTCCACCATGGCCCGGGCAATCGCCCGACGCTGCAGCGATGCGAATCCTTCAGCGCCAGCAAATCGTGTCAGTGAGATCCGCAGCCTGTCACTGACGAGCACCGCCGCGTTCGCGTGAGGACTCGTCGCAGTCTGGCTTGACGCCAACAACTGACGGGCGAGTTCGCGAATCGATGGTGAAGGCGTATCCATTGCAGACCGATTCCAATAGTCACCGCGAAGGTCGAGCCGGGGCACCGCCGGCCAAAGGCTGCGCGGGGCGGGTGGTCCGACCGGTCCGATCATAGGGAACGTGAATGGTAGGCTGACCAGGCCGGCGATGATCCCCTCGCTCAGCCCCCTGCACCGTGGGGCTCTCGACTTTGGCCCGGGACGTTCGGTTGATAATGTTGAAGACGGTCTGGATGGGAACGCCGCCCCCCGCCGTGGCATCCTCCTGCGTCCAGCCGGTCAACGCCTGGGCCACACGGTTGACGCTCGTGACCTTGGCGTGCGCGTCGACCGTGATGACGCCCTCGCCGATGAAGGAGAGCGTGACGCGCAGCCACGCGGCGGCGTCGTTGAACGATCGCCTCGACTGCCCCGGTGCAGTCTTGTCGTTTAGTTTTGTTGTCGGGTTCGCCTCAGCAATGCCTGCAACTCCCACGCCGCAGCCCAGCGAACGCACCACCCGGGATACTCCGATTGGGTAACGATTTACCACTTAGCCCAGGCTGGCCGTGCCCTTTGGGCCAGTCACGGCCGAATCGACGCCTCCACTTTCGCAGTCGTGATCTCCGACCAGGGCCCCTTTCGCCGCGCGTGTTGATCAAGCGGGCCATTTAGACGGCGATTTTGCCGCCTTCGCCCGGCTTCAACTCGTCCTTAGTGGGGGGCGAGGAAACTTGGGCGGGTGGTGTCATGGTCATGAACGAGCGCGCGTTGACAACGGGGCGATGTTGACCTTGTAGATGACTCTCAACGCTGCGAATCTGGCTTCGCGTTCAGCAAACGACGCGTTCCGGGCTCCCACACCCTAACGCCCTCCAAGAAAAGTCCTATTGGTGTACTGTCACCCCGAATCTTTGATATCGATCATTGGCCCCGGCTGCGCTGGGGTTTTTTCTCGTTTACGCCACAGCTTTCTGGTATGCTTGCACCTTCCGTGCCATCGGTGGTGTTGCTCTGAGCTGGGTATCTTCGGGCCAGGCACAAAATTCGTACTAATACGCTAAATTGGAGTATTGAATGGGAAAGCGACAGGTCGGTTCCGATGAAGCCAAGCGGATCGGCGTCACGCTGGGTTTGAATTGGGCCAAGATCGATCTGGAGCAGTTCCGTCGCGGACTTGAGGTGGAGTTCGAGCACGGCTCGCACGACCCTGAGACCAATGTCACGAATGACGATGCCGTGCTCACGGGCAAGATCGCCTGGGCTCACCTGAAAGAGTTCCCGGATTACTACGCACGACTCGACAAGCTCGAGGCCGAAGCGGATGCATACTGGGCTTCACACAGGTAATACTGGTCATCTCGATGGGTCAAGACCTTGGCGATCAGGCCAACGAATGGGCTGACCCGAAAGTAGCCGACGGGTACTCCGCACGAGCGATCGTCGCACGGAGGCCATCGAAGTGGTCCGTGTACTCGACGCTCAATTAATGAGTGCTTTCCAGATGGGCAGAGTCAGCGTGGGCCTTCTCAACAAGATCAACCGGCGGTGCCTACGATAGAGCGGAGCCATCGATGCGACTAGCAGAGTTTATTCTCGCAAACCTCGAGCCCATCCTTGCAGAATGGGATCGCTTTGCCAGTAGCCTCGAGTCGGGGGCGACGATGACAAAGCGCGCCCTGCGTGACGACGGCGAGGCGATCCTTCTGGCAACCGTTCGGGACATGGAGGCCGATCAGAGCCACTCGCAGCAGGCGAGCAAGTCCAAAGGCCACGGCGGCGCTGATACCACGGAAAGCGACGGGATCGACAACGTCGCGGAACGCCACGCCAATGAGCGTGTCCGCTCGGGTTTCGCCATCGTCGAGATGGTCTCCGAGTACCGCGCCCTGCGCGCGACGGTGCTGCGCCTGTGGCGCACGAGTCTGCCTCAGCCCGACCGCCACGACACTGATGACGTCACCCGCTTCAATGAGTCGATCGATCAGTCTCTCTCCGAGGCCGTCGGCGCATACACCGAGCGTGTCGAACGGTCTCGCCAGGTGTTCCTGGCGATCCTCGGTCACGATCTGCGCAATCCGATGCACTGCATCCGCATGGCCGCGCATCTTCTTTCGCAAGAAGATGAAAGTTTCAAACCAGCACAGGCACTGGCGGTGATCGACACGGAATCCTCGGCGATGGCACAGTTGATCAGCGATCTGCTCGACTTCGCATCGACATGGCTGGGCAAGCCGATACGGCTTCGTAGAGAGCAGGTCGATCTCCAGAGGCTCTGTCGTGAGGTGCTTGACGGTTTTCGTGTGTTGCACCCGCAGCGCACGCTGGGCTTCCACACGAGTGGTGATCTCACCGGCCAGTGGGATGCGGCCCGGCTCCGACAGGTCGTCTCCAACCTGATGGGCAACGCGATTCGCCACGGGTCGCCAGAGGGGCCCGTCGAACTATCCGTTACTTCAGATGGAATGACGGCGACCTTGATCGTTCACAACGAGGGTGAGCCGATCCCGGTGGACCTCATGCCGGTGCTCTTCGAACCGCTGATGCTTAGCACGACGCTCGGATCGGAGTTGCGGCGGGCTCCTGACAGCGTCGGGCTGGGCTTGTACATCGTGCGCGAGATCGTCATCGCCACGGGGGGCACGATCGAGGTCGCCTCGACGGCCGAGGAAGGCACGACGTTCACCGTCCGCATTCCGCATCAACGCACGGTTGATCTTGAGCGCAGCGGCGCGAAATCCGCGAGATAATTTGAAACTTATCAAGCAGATACGGTTGATCCGCGCCGCGACGTAAATAGCTCCCTTCCTGTACAAATATTCCATCGCTCAATTAGCCGGCCAATCCAGGGTTCATCATTACCCCACCACCCTGTAGTAACTCTTGAGCACCCCTCCCAGCCGGGTCCTGCACCTGACCGCCCCTTTGACCCCATGTAACCTCAGCGGCCATCGCCCTGAGACGGGCGTCTGATGTCCTAGCCCCGAGTGCGGCCTCTCGGTGTTGTAGTGCACGAGGTACTCACCCACGAGGTGGTCGAGGTGGCCGGTGCCCATCACGATGAACCTATCCAGGCACTCGGTCTGGACGCTCTGGATGAACATCTCGACGTGGGCGTTGAGGTTGGGTGAGCAGTAGGGCAGGCGGACGGGCGTGATGCTTTGGTCCTTGAGCGCCCCGTCGAAGCCATTGCCGAACTTCGTGTCGCTGTCGCGTGTGAGGACTCGGCAGCCGCTCACGCCCGTCAGGCTCTTGAAGCTGGATGCCTGCTGGGCGACCCATTTGGCGTCGGGGTGCTCGGTGCTCGAGGTGGCTATTGCCCGTCTGGTGGCGACGTTGACGAAGACGAGCAGGTAGGCGTCCTTCCACCCTTTCAGTGTGAGCACCCGCTGCTGGACGAACTCGCAGGCCCAGAGCGTCTCGGCGTGGGATCTGATGAACTGGTCCCATGTGGCCTCGCCGCGCTCGGGCCCGGTGGGCAGGCTGGCCTGGCGGAGGATGTTGACGACGGTCGAGCGTGAGACGTGGATGTCGAGCTTCTTGAGCTCGCCCAGGATCCGTGTGTAGCCCCAGCCGGTCTCCTTTGCGATCCGCAGGACGATCTGCCTGATGTCCTCCGGCGTGCGGGGCCTGCCACGCCTGCGGGCCACAGGCTTGGGCGGGTGCTTCTTGTCCGACGCCTTGATCCACTTCATGAGCGTGTCGGGCTTGACGATCGTGACGAGCTCACGGACGGCCGCCCCCAGCGGCTTGACCAGCCGGACGAGCCGGTACCGCTCACGAGTGGTCACTCGGGTCGGCCCCTGGACCCTGGCGCGCAGCACCTCGTTTTCGGCCTTGAGGAACTGGATCTGCCGGCGGAGCTCGCCCTGGCTCGAGCCCGACAGGACGCGGAGCAGACGCAGGTGTGGTGCGTGTGGCATCGCGCCAGCATGCTCGGGACAGAGGCCCGCCGCGAGACCCGGTTCGGGGCACCCGGCGCTCTTTTCGAGAGCGGCGATTCAGAACGACGGCTGAGGGTACGGGGTATTTGCACCCCGCTGGCGCTCGGCAGTGACGGGCTGCAGTCGCCGCGAGCTTCGCCCGCGTCGGCGGCGAGAGCCCCTCACAGCTCAGAATCAGCGATTTCGCCAATCTGTTAACTGCAAAAGAGCGAGCTCTGTTAACCGAGAGCGCTCTCTGCGCAGGTTTGAAACCGTTCTGAACGGGGAGGCTGTTTCCTTGACGTTGGGGCAACTATACTGTATGATTTAACCGACAGTATGGCCATGAACGAACCACTCACCAGCCCGATCATCGAGGCCGCCTTCCGGCGGCTCGGCGAGCTCGTGGACTACCACTGCGAGATCGAGATCCTGCTAGTTGGCGGGGCCGCTGGGATGGTCACCGGCGTCCTGCCCGCCGCACGGACCACCACCGACTGCGACGTCATGGTGTACTTGCCCGAAGAGGCTTTGGCTGTGGTCGAGAGTGCAGCTGACAAAGTAGCGGACGAGATGGGCCTCGCGGTCCATTGGTTGAACAGCGATGTGCAGGTCCGCCGCGATGCCCTGCCCGATGCGTGGCGATCACGACGGGTGGCCGTGGGGGTGTACGGACGGCTTGCCGTCTACGCCGTGAGCAGACCCGACCTGATCGCCATGAAAGTCCTTGCGGGTCGACCGCAGGACCTGGAAGACTTGGCGGCGATGAAGCCGCGGCAGGACGAACTCGACTTTGTGTCTGTGTACCTGGACGGACTCGATGCAAAAGGAACACGCCCAGAGCAGCTCGACGACGCGAGGCTCGTTCTCTCCGCACTGGAAGCGCACGATGAAGACTGAAGCCCTCGACAACCTGACTGCCCGCTGGACGAGCATCGGGGCCGGGTTCAACACCGAGCCAGCGAACGAGCCTGTCGATCTGGAGCGACTGCTCCTCGACACGGCCCGTCACGCCTCCAGTATGAGCCGGCTCTTCATCATCGCGGCGACGTGGCTGCACACATACGGCGACCTGATCGCCAAGCACCGGCTCAAGCGGCTGATCCGCGATGAGCTGGAGACCGAGTTCCGACCGGTCCTCGGTCTGCTCCTCGACATCGCCCAACAGGGCACGCACCCGCTGGAGTTTCAGACCGTCACCAAGATGCTGGAGCCCGCGGAGTCTCCCGCGCCGCTGTTCGACATCGAACAGACGCACCCGAGGTTGGCGGAGCGATCTGAGGCGAGTGCCTCGACGATCTCGAAGGCTTGGAACCTGTGGTGTGCTCCGTTCGAGTTCAAGGATGATGCGCTCCGGCCCGCGTCCTGGCTGATGAATCGCCATCCCGAGTTCATCACCCGTGCAGACTTCCGCGGCGACCTGCGGGCGTCGATCCTTGCCTCGCTGCGCCACGACGAGGGGGCCGGGCACAGCGAGCAACGCCTGGCCCGGATGGCCGGCGGCTCGCGGGCCCAGACCATCGCGAGCCTGCGGAACCTGGAACTGACAGGGCGGGTGCATTCTGAGCAGGCCGAGCGGGGGAATCGCCGGGAGCACGCGCTCGGTGTATCGGTGTGAAATCGACTGCTACCTCAGGCTCATGAGCCATAAGGCACAGGTAAGCCCCAGAGGCAGAGTGATGCCACCCCGCTGGACTCAGGGTCTGAATTTGTACCACCTATGAGACGTTCGCAACAGCCTCCGTCGAACCGGACAAGCGTGTCTCCACGCATCCGGCTCTACGCGTCTCCGACGTCCACAGACCTATCTCTGGGTTAGAGCACCCTTACCCCATTCGTAGCGAGTAGCCGCAGTGCTTGAAGCAGTTGCTCGCATCGCTCGGGGTGATCTGGTCGAGCACGCTCTGCATCGCGTGCCATAGCCCCTCGCGGGTGCGGCAGCCGAGCCCGCGCAGCAGCTGCTTCACCTTGCTGAAGATCATCTCAATCGGGTTGAAGTCCGGCAAGTACGGCGGCAGGAACAGCAGCTCCGCGCCAACGCTCTCGATCAGCGCACGCACACGCGGCCGCTTGTAGCTCGACAGGTTGTCCAGCACCACCACATCGCCGTGCCTGAGCGTCGGCAGCAGAACCTGCTCGACGAATGCTTCGAACAAGTCACCGTTGACCGCGCCGTCGATCACCATCGAGCAGCGCACGCCCACGCTGCCCAGCGCCGCGATCAGCGTGGTCGTCTTCCAGTGGCCGTGCGGCGACTTATCGAGCAGACGCTGGCCCCGCTTCGAGCGGCCGCGCAGCCGGGTCATGTTCGTCTTGGCCCAGGTCTCGTCGATGAAGACCAGGCGATCCGCATCGAGCAGCAGGATCAGATCGTTGCACAACGCACGCCGCTCGGCGACATCGGGCCGGTTCTGCTCGGCGGCATGGATCGTCATTTTTTGTAGGAGAATCCGAGCTTCCTGAGCGTGACGCACACCGCCGTCTCGCTGCACTTCACACCGGTGTGCGCTTCGAGCGCATCGCGGAGTTCGATGAGCGTGGCGTCGGGCCGCTCGCCGACTAGGCGGAGCAGCACCTCACGATCGACATTTCGCGTGCGCGCCCCGCCACGCGGCAGGGGCGTGGCCCGGCCCTGCTCACGCAGCGTCTGCTTGACCCGCCGGGCCATGCCGGGCTGACCGCGAACGCCTCGGCGATGGCCCTGGTCTTCATCCCCCGCTCGTACGCCCTGATGACCCGATCACGGAGATCCTGCGAGTACGAAACGGCCATGAACAACCCCTTCCGACCCGGAACGACGGGCCGGAGAAGAGGCTAAGAACCGCCGGGCGGCGGCGCAAGTCGGCGCTACAAATGGGGGCGGACGCTCTAGTTCCAGTTTCCTGAACGACTTTTTGGCCTGATTCTGCACGACAAAGGTCGACTATCCACCCCTTATCCACAGAGGGCGGATTCGCCGAAGTGCTTGATTCGCAGTACTTTACGTCGATTTGCGGGGTTCTGAAAGTCGTGCTCCCCTGTCTTGGGAAGCTGACGTTCTACCACTGAACTACACCCGCAGGGACCTGCTCAAGCAAGTTTGCGATCCTTGGCGAAGCCGTGCGGCCGGTCATGGACGCAAGGCTGCTGAAACACACCACAGACCATATTACGCGGCTTCCGGCCCGGGGGCCAGCGCGAAGAGGGGTTGAACAACCGGCGTTCCCGAGCCGGGCTCGGGCGGAGCCCGGCGGAGCCGGGGCGGCGTTCATCCCCGCAGCGGTTTCGCCACGGCCAGGCGTTCGAGCCCGTCGAGGAGGTACTGGGCGCACAGCGCCATCAGCGCCGCCGGGATGGCGCCGCGGAGGATCAGGCCGAAATCGTCGAGCCGGATGCCCGTGAGGATCGGCTGGCCGTAGCCCCCCGCGCCGATCAGGGCGGCGAGTGTGGCCGTGCCGATGTTGATCACCGCCGCCGTCTTGATGCCGGCGAGGATCATCGGCAACGCCATGGGAAGTTCCACCCGGATCAGGGAGAACCAGGGCCGGAGCCCGAGGGCTTGGGCCGATTCGCGAATGTCCGCGGGGATCCCGGCGATGCCCGCGTGGGTGTTGCGCACGATGGGGAGCAGGCTGTAGAGAAACAGGGCCGCGATGGCGGCCTTCGGCGTCAACCCGAACAGCGGGATCAGGAGCACGAGCATCGCCAGCGCGGGGACTGTCTGGAACACGCCCACGGTCCCGA
>JBGTFI010000244.1:0-7971 GCA_041747335.1 Phycisphaeraceae bacterium
GGCCCGTCCCAAGACGGGCGGTGGCGGTGGCGGCGGTGGCGGTGGACGCGGCGGATTCTCCCGCGGTGGCGGCGGCGGCGGGCGCGATCGCTACTAATTTCCCCTGACATTCAGGCCTCGGCGCGCTTACCCACGCCGAGGCTTTTTTTTTGCCCCCGGCTTGCCCCCAAACCCATGCTCACCATCACCCACGACGCCCAATCCCTCCTCAAGCACATCCTCACCCGGCAGGATGTGCCCGCGCACCTGGCCCCGAGATTCGTCCTCGAAGACGAGCAGCTCAAGCTCGTCCTGGACCAGATTCACGACGAGGATCGAGTCTTCGAGTTTGACGGCCGACCCGTCCTGGTCCTCGACGAAGAAGTCGCCTACCTCCTCTCCGACCGCACCCTCATCACCCGCCGTACCGAACACGGCACCGAAATCGCCCTCGAAGAAATGGAGGAGGGATTCGGCCTGGAGTGATCCCGGGCTTACCCCTCCCTCACCACGTTCCGCAGCTTCCCGATCCCTTCCACCTCCGCGATCAACTCATCCCCATCCTGAAGGAACACCGGCGGCTGCCGCGTGAACCCTACACCGTCCGGGGTGCCGGTGAGGATCACCGTCCCCGGCAGGAGCGTCGTGTCCTGGCTCAGGAACGCAATCAGACGGGCGACGGGGAAGATCATGTCCGAAGTCCTGCCGTCCTGCATCACCTGCCCGTTGAGGGTGGTGCGCACCCGCAGTTGCTGAGGATCACCCAGTTCATCCGCCGTCACCAGCACCGGCCCCAACGGACAGAACGTGTCAAAACCCTTGCCGCGAATCCACTGGCTTCCGCCGCGCTCGATCTGCCACTTCCTGGCGGAAATATCATTCGCAACCGTATACCCCAGCACATACTCCAGCGCCCGATCCTCGGGAACATCCCGCGCAGTCCTGCCGATGACGACCGCCAGTTCTGCTTCGTAATCCACCTCCGGCGTCTCCTGACAGACGCGGGGAATCAGGATCGGTTTGTCCGGATCCGTCACCGCCGTCGTCGGCTTCATGAACACTATCGGCCGCTCCGGCGGTTTCGCCCCCGTCTCCTTCGCGTGCTCCGCGTAATTCTTCCCGATGCAGAAGATATTGACCGGAACCACCGGGCTCAGCCGCTGGGCGATCCCCACCACCTCCCCCGTGAGCGCAAGATCCGTAAACGGGCTTCCTGAAAGGACTTCCGCCCGTCCGTCGTCCAGATCATGCCCCAGGAGCGTTCTACCGGTGGAATCGAGGAATCGCGTGAGCTTCATGGATCATTTCTCCTGTCCCAGCCGATCCTATATAATGCCGAGCTTTGCTGCGCCAATCGAAAGCCATCGCCTTGTCCACCCCCGACGAGGATCCCCCCATGACTCAATCGCCCGCCCGCACCTGGCAACAGGTCGCCGACCAGGGCCGCCGGACCGACGTCCCCCAGGGGCTGTGGTTGCGCTGCCCCATGTGCGAGAAGATGATCTTCCGCAAGAACATGGAGCAGAACCTCCACGTCTGCCCCGAGTGCGATCACCACTATCGCCTGGGCGCCGATGAACGGGCCGCGCAGCTATGCGACCCTGACAGCTTCGAACCGATGTGGGAGGACATCGCCCCCGAAGACGCGCTGAAGTTCTCCGACCTCAAACCCTACGCCGAGCGCCTGGCGTCCGAGCAGGAAAAGACAGGCCACCGCGATGCGCTCCTGTGCGGCAAGGGCTTCATCAAGGGACGCGGGATCATCCTCGCCTGCATGGACAGCCGCTTCATGATGGGCTCGATGGGGTGCGTCGTCGGTGAAAAACTCACCCGCTCGATCGAGCTGGCGACGCGCGCCAACCTTCCCCTGATTGTCGTGAGCTGCTCCGGCGGGGCACGGATGCAGGAGAGCGCCCTGAGCCTCATGCAGATGGCTAAGACCTCCGCGGCGTTGGCGCGGCTGGATGATGCGGGCGGGCTTTTCATCAGCGTGTTGTCCGACCCGACCACCGGCGGGGTGACCGCCAGCTTCGCCATGCTCGGCGATGTGATTCTGGCCGAACCCAAGGCCCTCATCGGTTTCGCCGGTCCGCGGGTCATCGCGAACACCGTGCGCCAGGAACTCCCCCCCGGCTTCCAGCGCAGCGAACACCTGCTCGAAAAAGGCTTCGTCGACCGCGTCGTCCACCGCAAGGATCTGCGCAGCGAAATCAGCCGCATCATCGACTACGCCGGGAAATAGCGCGTCGGGCGCAGGGTGGGCACCGCCCACCATCCACCTGTGGGCCATCGCCCGGATTGGACACCATCCCCCGCGCCCATTTCCCCGCACCCATCCCCATCCCGCCGCGTAGTATCGACGCCGATGTCCCGTTCGTCCCTACGATTCCCACGCGACCTGTCCCTCCGCCGGGCATGCCGGGCACCCGCGATCATTGCGATCCTCCTCTGCCTTTTGCCAGCCGCCGGCGCCCAGGCCGAAGACCCCGTCGCGTTCCAACGGTACGCCACCGAGCATTACGACCTCTTCACCAACCTCACCAAGGCCGAGGCCCAGCCCATCGGCAGGCACATGGATGCCGTCTTCACGGAGTACGCCCGCCGATTCGAGCGCGCCGGCCTCGAACGCATCCGCCACGGGCGCATGCCGCTGTACCTCCTGCGAACCCAGGACGATTACCTGCGATTCCTCAAATCCGCCGGGCTGGATGCGACGAACACTTCGGGGCTGTTCTTCATTCAGCAGCGACTCCAGGGCCTGGCGACCTGGACGCAGGGTCGCAGCCTCAGCGAAACCTACGGGGTGCTGCAGCACGAGGGATTCCACCAGTTCGCGCATGCGCACTTTCGTGCTTCGCTTCCGATCTGGGTCAACGAAGGACTCGCCGAATACTTCGAGGACGCCATCCTCGTGAGCGGTTCGCTCAAGGTCGGCATCGTGAGCGGCCGGAGGGTGACCACGCTCAAGAACGCCATCCGCGCCGGGAAGGTCGTTCCAATGGGGGAGGTTCTGTCCATCCGCGACGATCAGTGGCTCAGCTCCATCCGCGCCAACCCCCAGACGGCAGCGCTGATGTATGACCAGGCGTGGTCGATCGTTCATTTTCTGATCTCGCTCCCGCGCGATCGCGGCGGGGCGCTGTTTGAGAGTTACCTGCGCGACCTTGGCAAGGGCGTTCCCCACGCGCAGGCCTGGGCTGCCGCCTACGGCGCGATCGACCCGGAGCGACTCGAAGCCGCCTGGCGACAGCACGTGCTGAAGCTCAAAGCCGATGACCTGCACACCGCGCTTGCCAACATGGAGTTCCTGGCCTCGGCGATGCGCTACCTGCACGAGCGTGGCAAGACGCCCCCGCCATCGCTTGCGGAACTTCGCCGGGCGATGCAGGGCATCGGGTTCAGCGCGGTGCGGCGACAGCACGGGTACACGGTGCGCACGAGCGCCCAGGACGAGACGGTCTACCAGTACGCCCCCCAGGAAAATGTCCGCCGATCGTTCATCCTCCTAGAACCCGCCCGCGCCGACCTCCTGCCCCGCATCACCGCCCCCGGCCTGTCCCCCGAACCGACGCTCACCTGGCTTCGCGACGCCACCGGTGCGCTGACGACGGTGATCGAGTACCGATAACGTCGGCCGGGGCAGTCGATCTGAGCAATTCTTACCTCACGGGTATTGCCTTTCGCCGGGTGCGGTCTAGGATGCCATGAACGTTTTGGACGATTTGGAACTTAGGCAAGACACCTGAAAGGATGAAAGAGATGAAAAGGTTCAGAAAGCGACTGATCTGTGCGGCCGTGCTCTCGGGGAGCATGATCGGCCTCCCCTTCGCGGGCAGCGTCCAGCTCCACGCGGCACCTACTGCGGGGTCCGCGGCGGCCGATCAGCACGACATCGTCGACACCGCCACCGCCGCGGGGCAGTTCAACACACTCCTGGCCGCAGCCAAGGCCGCCGGACTCGTGGAGACCCTTCGCTCGGAGGGGCCGTTGACGGTCTTCGCACCGACCGACGCCGCCTTCGCCAAACTGCCCGCCGGGACCGTCGAGTCACTGCTTAAGCCCGAAAACAAGGAGAAGCTCGCCTCCATCCTCAAGTATCACGTCGTGGCCGGTAACTACCCGGCCGCGAAAGTCGTGGACGCGACGGAGCTTAAGAGCGTCCTTGGGCAGTACCTGCCCATCCAGGCCGGCGAGTCCGGAGTCATGATCGACACCGCCAAGGTGGTCAAGACCGACATCCATGCCTCGAACGGCGTGATTCACGTGATCGACTCGGTGATTCTCCCGCGGCCGGACGTGGTGGACACCGCGGCGCAGGCCGGTTCGTTCTCCACTCTTCTCGCCGCCGCCAAAGCGGCGGGGCTGGTCGAGGCGCTCAAGGCCCAGGGACCGATCACCGTCTTCGCTCCGACCGATGCCGCCTTCGCGAAGCTTCCCGCCGGAACCGTCGAGTCCCTGCTCAAGCCTGAGAACATCGACCAGCTTCGGGCGATCCTGACCTATCACGTCGTGCCCGGACGCATGACCGCCGCCAAGGTCGTCAAGGCCGACTCCCTCAAGACCCTCGAAGGGCGAACGCTGAAGGTGCGCATCAGCGAAGGCAAGGTGAGCATCAACGATGCGGGCGTCACCGGCGCGGACGTACTGGCGGGCAACGGCGTGATTCACGTGATCGACAGCGTGCTGCTTCCCCCGGCCGAACAGGTCGGCCTGGCGCCGGCGACGCAGCGCTGACCAGGGACTTCACCTGCTTCGTTCAATCAGCGCGACGAACCGTATCTGTGACCGGTTTCTCCCCCTGGGGGGCGGAGAAGCCGGTTTTTTCATTGCCAGGACCGTCGGGCGAAGCCTTGCACCGGGCTCCCGGCGTAATCGGCCGTGACGAATGCAGGTGGTCAGGAGAACCGCGCCGGGCTGAAAAGGTCAATCGGCAGGGCCGTTCGGCCGGTGGTCGCCAGGTCGGCCAGAATCTCCCCGACCACAGAAACGAACTTGAACCCGTGCCCCGAGAACCCGCACGCGAGCGTCACCCGCTCCTGCCCTTTCATCGGGCCGAGCATGAAGTGCCCATCCGGGCTGTTGGTGTAGACGCACACCCCCACCTGAAGAATCGGCCCCAACCCATCCGGGAGGTACGTCCGCAGCGGGGTGAGGATCTCCTCGCGATCCTCGGCTGTGGGCGAGCGATCGACCGTTTCCGGATCGACCGCCGAGGCCGGAAAATGCCGCGCCACCTTCAACCCCACCCCGCCCGACCCATCGGGTGTGAGCGGAAATCCGTAGTAGACACCCTGAAAATCCCCCGCCGGGGCGGGATCGATCGCCCAGACGCCAAACCTGCCCATCTCAAACGCCTCCGGCCGCCGCGGCCACACCCACCCCAGCGCCTGCCGCGTGACCGTGAGCCGGTTGCTCAGTTCCGGCAGTAACCTGCTGGTCCACGCCCCGGCCGCGAAGACCAGATGCCCCGCGTGATAATCCCCTTCCGACGTGCGGACGCGCACGCCCGACCCGTCGGCCTGCCATTCGAGAACCGGTTCATGCGCCCGCAGCACCGCGCCATGCCGCATCGCGGCCTGGGCGTAGGCCCCCACCGCCCGCTCCGGGATGATGTACCCCGCCTTCCGCTCATACAGGGCGATGAAATCATCGGGGACGTGAAACAGCGGGTGTTCGCGGGCGATGTCGTCGCGTGACAGCACTTCGTGCGGCAGCGCGTGAAGCCGCGCGGCCTCCATCGATCCTCGCACCAGGTCCCCATCGGGCAGGCCCAGGTACAACCCGCCGGTCAGATGGATCACCCCGCCGCCGGACACGCTTTCAATCTCCTCCCACAACTCGTACGCGCGCTTGAGAAGCGTGACGTAGTGCGGATTCTCAAAGTACGCCAGGCGGATCATGCGTGACCGGCCGTGGTGCGAAGCCCGCTCGTTGGGGATCGCAAACTGCTCCAGTCCCAGCACCCGCACACCCTGCCGGGCAAGCTGGTAACACGCGGCGGCGCCCATCGAGCCGACGCCGATCACGATGACATCGAATGAGGGCATGGGGAAACAGGAAGGGGTTGGGGACTTGGGATTGGGGCGGTGGAGGGGCGCATAAAAAACGCCCGGGTGGCCGGGCGCGGGGGTAAGCGGGGGGTGGGCGGCCGAATCAGCTCACGGGCTTTCCGGGGGTCGGATCGATCCCGGCCTTCTTGAGCAGGGCCGCGACGGTGTCGCTCGGCTGGGCGCCGACGCTCAGCCAGTACCGCACGCGATCCTCCTTGACCTTGAACTGCGCGGCGATGTCGCCCTGGAGCGGATCGAACGATCCAAGCTCCTCGATCGACTTGCTGTCGCGGGAACTGCGCTTGTCCATCGCGGTCAGGCGGTAACAGGGGCGGTGGCGTCGTCCGAATCGTTTAAGTCGCAGTCTGACGGGCACGTGGTTCGTCTCCGGGGGGGCGGTGAGTCTGGGGTCTTGAGTCCAGATCCCGACGCAGGTCGGCAAAGCTTGGCATTATACTGTCCGAGGGGGCGGGATGCAAAAGCGGGGGGGAGCGGTATATCCGGACGTGAATGTTGTTTTTGAGAATTGCCCAGCTTACCTTATAATCCCCGCTTGCCTCAAGGTCGTCCCGGTCCGCAGCCCTTGTTTTGGCGCGGCGGCGAGTCCAGAATCACAGCAGGGGATTGAGAACATGAGATGGATGCACGCACTGGGTGTGGTCGGCGCGGTTCTTTCAGCGGGTCAGACGGCGACGGCGGCCATCGAGTCGCTTTCGCTGGGCATTGTGTTCGATGCGCACACCGCCCGGCCGGACAACTTCCAGGGCAGCTTCTTCTATCTGAACGACAGCATCCGCGCGGGGAATCTCCTGGCCGGGCAGATCGGGTACGGCGTGTGGGAGATCGACCGGACCGGCGCGGCCGTCAACGTCCTGCGCACCAACGAGACTCTGTCGCTCGACAACGCCGGCGAGATCGGGAACCCGCCGATCGGCGCCAAGTCGGTGGCGTCGATGGGCCCGTTCTACTTCATGGGCGCCAGCAGCCACGCGGGCATCGCGCGCTTCGACCGCTTGGGCGCTGAGGGCTGGTCGACCGCCTCGCTCACCCCGCTGGTGAATGTTCCGGGGTCGATCGAGTCGATCGCCACCGACGGGACGCTCCTATTTACGAACGAGAGTCGCCCGGGCAACGAGGGCGATCCCCTTGGCGGCGGGCGCGACACGATCCACGCTTACAGCGTCACCAACTTCGCCAACTCGTTCACCCTGGACGAAGTCTGGCGCGCGGACGTGAACAGCACCATCACCCACCCCGACCCGGCGATCGAGGCGATCCTCTCGCCGCGCTTCCGCGGGCTTTCCCACGGAGGAAACGGGTTCCTCTACGGCGTGGACAACGGAAACGGCGGGCAGGGGCACCTCTGGGCGTTCGATGCCTCGGACGGGACGGCCTACAACCTCGCGCCGTTTGAGGATCCGCGCGGGTTGGGGGAGAACTTCCTCACCGAAGTCATCAACGCGGGGCAGCCGACGCCCATCGTGCCCACGGAATACAACGCGGGCTTCGGCGCGATCCGCCGCGATGCGCCCGGCGACGAGACCGATGAGCTTCTCGTCGTCACCTCCGGCGGTTTCCTTCGCGCGTACGACCTGCTCGATGACACGACCGTCGGCGATTTCCGCGATTTCGACATGCAGGAGATTCTCTACGATGCCGGCGTGCTGCCCACGCCGCAGACGCGCGTGGCGCTCTTTGGCATCGCCTACGATGAGACGGCGGAGTTTCTGTGGCTTTCGTTCCAGGCCGAGGGGGAAGGCAGCTCGCGCCGTGTCGCGGGCTTTGATGTCGGCCTGGGTGTCATCGTGCCCGTCGTCCCCGAACCGGCCAGCGCCCTGCTGCTCCTTGCGGCGGGGGGAATGCTTGCGGCGCGGCGACGGAAGTGATTGGCTTGCTTGCAGTGGGGCGGGCGTCCCGCCCGCCTTTGCGGCGCAGCCGCAAG
>JBGTFI010000245.1:0-13471 GCA_041747335.1 Phycisphaeraceae bacterium
CGCCTACCCGCAGGGGCATCGTGTAACCGTGCTCGGCCGCGAGTCGATCCCTCAGCGCCAGGAGCGTGGGGATGAGCGTGATCGCCGGGCGATTGTCGGTGTGCCCGCCCGAATCGGCCTCGGCGGTGAGATCCTGCGCCATCGGCACACGCTGCGCAAGCCGGGCCTGTTCTTGAGTCAGTTCCCCCCGCGCCACCAGCTCTTTCACGAACCGCTCGGGGGCCGGGCTAAACCAGCGCGTGGCGACCTCGATGCGCGACGCCTTGGCGATGATGCGGTTGGGGGTGACGATGCTCCCCTGCGCATCTTCGTGAATCCCCGCCAGGCGATAGCGCACCGCCGGGAGCGTCAGGTCCAGGTACGCTGATGCCTCGACCAGCCGCACCGAACGGCGGAGGTAGAGGTCCACCACCGCGGCCTCGTGATTCGGTTCGTTGGGGCTGTGGATGAGATTGAACGCAAAGGGCGTCTTCCCCAGCGATCGCTCCAGGCGGGTGATCGCGGCGTCAATCGTCTGGATCGTCTGTCCCGCGGCGCCGTACGAAGTGAGCAATCCCGCCCGTGCGGCCGCCTCCACCAGCTCCACCGAGGCGATTCCGTTGGCCATCGACCCGGTCATGTAGGGATACCGCACACCGAAGTCCGCCAGGAATGATGCATCGCCAAGCTGCGCCGGATCAAGCCTTGGCGCCCACGCCAGCAGCGTCAGGGCGTCGTCCTCAGCCGCATCCGGCCCCAAAGCAGCCGCCCCGCCCGCCCCCAGAGCCAATCGCCTTTTCGCGGTCAGGACCAGCGATATGGGCTCTGACAAGCGTGACAGAATCTCCCGGGCCGATGATGTATCTTCAAGCGCCGCAAGCACTTCCCCTCGCCACCCGCCGATGGGCGTTAGCGCTCCGCCGTCGGCGGGGAGATCGCGGCCCTGGGGCAGGGTTGGGGGAGAAAAGGTGGTCACCGGGGGGAGTCTCGCCCGTGCGTGGATCGCGGGTCGTCCGTGGCTGATCAAGCGCCGCGGCCGCCCAGGCCGCGAACACCGTATTGTCCGCCCACACCCCGCAAGCGTCAAATGGGCGTGTTTGAGTTTGTGTGTTTTGCGTTGTGCGTTCGGTGTTGGACATCGGCCCCACCGACTGAGCAGCCCCAATCCGGCAGTTTGTCAGCCTGCAAGGTGCGAACTTCCCGACTTTGGACTTTGGACATGCCTGCTTCCCCGCTCGATACAATGCCCGGCTCAATGGTCGCAGCCTGGTCGGAATCTCACGGATGATCAATGCCTCTACGCAGGATGCCGGATCGGCGCGGCCGCTCATCGCGGCGCGGGCGGTGAGCAAGTCGTTTTCCATCGGACGCGGCCGAACGATCCACGCTGTTCGGGAGGCGAGCTTCGAGGTGGCAGGCGGGGAGATTTTCGGGCTGCTGGGCCCCAACGGCGCGGGCAAAACCACGCTGCTGCGGATGCTCGCGACCATCATCACTCCCACCTCCGGCCACTGCGAGATGAACGGCGTTCGCACGGATGTGGATCCCCAGGGCGTCCGGCGCACCCTCGGATTCCTTTCGGGCAACACGAAGCTCTACCAGCGATTAAAGGCCCGTGAGATGCTCGCCTACTTCGGCAGGCTTTACGGGATGTCCGAACCGGCGATCGCCAATCGCACTGCGGAACTGGCTGAGCTTCTGGACATGGGGGCGTTCCTGGATCGCCGCTGCGGGCAGCTCTCGACCGGGCAGAGCCAGAAGGTCTCCATCGCCCGGGTGCTGCTGCACGATCCGGGCATCCTTATTCTCGATGAACCGACGCTGGGCCTGGACATCATGACCAGCCGGGCGATCCTGGGTTTCATTTCCCAGGCGCGGGCGCGTGGCAGGGCGATCATCTTCTCCACCCACTACATGACCGAGGCCGAGCTGCTTTGCGACCGGATCGGTTTCATCCACGCCGGGCGCATCATGGCCATGGGCACGAAGCAGGAGCTCTATGAGCGCACCGGGGCGGACAACCTGGTCGATGCGTTCGTGGCCATGGCCGAGCGCGAGGGGCAGCAGGCGGCATGAACCGGCGCAACGTTCTGACCATCGTCCGCAAGGAGCTTCTCGAGACGCTGCGCGACCGTCGGACGCTCGTGGCGATGATCGGTATTCCGCTACTGCTCTATCCGGCGCTCTTCGTCATCATCACGCAGGTGGTCACGCTTCAGCAGGCGAAGATGGAGCGCCAGATTTCGCGCATCGCGCTCCACGAGACCGCGCCCACCCTCCTGCGGCAGTGGCTGAGCGGATTGGAGCAGGTCGAGCTCATCGACAGCGCGGATCCCGAGGCCGCCGTCCGCCTGGGACAGGCACACGCTGCCGTCACCGCCGGGCCGGACCTTCCGGCGAGCCTGGAAACGCGAGTCTCGGGCGAGGTGGTGATCGACTTTGACGGGACCGAACCGGCCTCGCGCCACGCGATGGAGCGCGTGCGCGATGCGCTTGAGGAGCAGTTCGACCGCATTCTGGAAGAGCGTCTGGCTGAGGCGGGGCTGCCCCGTGCGTACATCGAACCGATCCGCATTGAAAGCGCGAACATCGCCACGGCGGAGAAGCGCACCGGATCGTTCCTGGCTGGTCTTCTGCCGATGCTGCTGGTGGTGATGGTGGGCGTGGGTGCTTTCTACCCGGCGGTGGACCTGACGGCCGGGGAGAAGGAGCGTGGCACCTTTGAGACGCTTCTCTCGACACCCACCTCGAAACTCGACATCGTGACGGGCAAGTTCATCACGGTGTTCGCCCTGGCGATGTTCACGGGGCTACTCAACCTCGGTTCGATGACTCTCAGCCTCGCGTATCAGCTCGTCCAGCTTCCCGAAAACGCCGGAGCGTCGATCTTCAGCTTCGACCACGTCTCGATCGCGGACTTCGGGCTGATCCTGCTCGCGCTGATTCCGCTGGCGTTTTTCATCTGCGCCCTGATGATGGCGATCGCGGTCTTCGCACGCGACTTCAAGGAAGCGCAGAACTTCGTCACCCCTTTCTACCTGCTGATCCTCGTTCCGGGGATGATCGCCTCGATGCCGGGCGTCGAGCTTTCGGCCGCGACGGAACTCATCCCCATCGCCAACGTGGCGCTGCTCTTCAAGGCGATCCTCACCGAGAAGGCGTCGGCCGAGGCGTACCTCACTGTTTTCATCTGCACGAGCGTCTACGCCCTGCTGGCGCTGGTCTTCGCGGCCTGGCTGTTCCAGAGCGAGCAGGTGATCCTCCACGAGGACAAGGGGTTTGCGCTCTCCCTTCGGCGCGATGACTTTCCCCCGCGCAGCGCACCGACCATCGGCTTTTCCCTGGGCGTGTTCGCGCTGGTGATGCTGATCCTCTATTATCCGGCGACCTACTTCCAGACCCGTGAGATCATCTCCGGGCTTTTCATCACGCAGTGGGTGCTGATGGCTGCGCCGGTGCTGGTGCTGCTGTGGTGGGTGCGCATCGATCTGCGAAGCGCGCTGTTCCTGCGCGCTCCGCGTCCGGGGGCGCTTCTGGCTGGACTGCTGCTGACGGCCGGGGGGTTCGTGCTGGTGGTCCAGATCGGCCTGTGGCAATCATGGATCCTGCCCGAGTCCGAGTCGATCAAGCGCATGATGGAAGAGCTTTTCGCCGCGCAGGAGGGGCGCAGCCTCCTCCTGATGCTCCTGGCGATCGCGGTTTCCCCGGCTGTGTGCGAGGAGATCGTCTTCCGCGGGGCGATCCTCTCCGGCGTGCGCACGAAGCTGGGCTTCGGGGCATCGGTGCTGCTGGTGGGGGTGCTCTTTGGGCTGTTTCACCTGAGCGTCTACCGCATCGTGCCCACGGCCGCGATGGGCATCGTCATCACGTACGCCGTGCTGCGCAGCGGGTCGATCTTCACGGGCATGATGATGCACTTTCTGAACAACGCCATCGGCGTGCTGGCGGCGACGAAGAACCTGCCCCAGACAAGCCTTGACTGGTTTGAACGCATCGAGATCCAGGGCCAGATACCCTGGCCTGCGCTGGCGGGCGCGGCCGCCGCGATCGCCGCCGGGGTGATCCTGATGGAGCGTCTGGGAGGGCGAACGTCCGCAACCGGTGATGTCAACGAGTCCGCCGCCGGATCACCATCAGCCCGCCCAGGCCCATGAGCGCCATGGTCCCCGGCTCGGGAATCGGGGTGCCGGCGTGCGCCGCGGCCGCCTTAATGATCGCCAGGTCGGCGAAGTCGACGATTCCGTTCTGGTTCGCGTCGCCGCGAACCAGCGTCCCCGGATCCCCGAATCCCACGCCGTTGCGGAAGCCCACGTTCTGGATCCAGATGTCGTTGTCAAGATCATCCACCACGCCATCCTGATTGATGTCGCCCGGGACACCCGAAAAAACCTGCCCCGCGAAGAAATCCAGGTCGAACTGCGGCACGAAGCCGCCGACCTGTAAGGCCGTGATCATCAGCTTCAGGTCATCCACCGCGCCGATGAAGGCATTGGAGTATCCATCGGCCGCGGCGCCGATGGTGAGCGGCACGCCGCTCCCGTCATACCAGCCGATGCCCTGGTTCGCGGCTGTGCCGTTGACATACAGACGGTTCACGTTGCCCATGGCCACCACCGTCGCCAGGCTCGACCACTCCCCCCACGCGACGTCCATGTGCGTCTCGGTGAACTGAAGAATCCCGCGGCGGGCCCAGATGTGCATCCACTTGCCGTTCTCGGAGATCCCGATGCCCCCCCACTGTCCCCCGCCGTCCATCGAGATGATCTGCCGCTGCCCCTGGCCCGCGATGTCGGGCCTGACCCAGAGCTGGTGGCCGAGGCTGAAGGAGGCGCTTACCTGCCCGCCGCTGGCGGCTTCAAGGATCGCCTGGGCATCCGCATCCGGGCAGAAGGTGCAGAAGTTCTTGCCGAAGAGCTGCGTCACCAGGTTGTCCGGGCCTGGAGCAGTGCCCGGAAGCTGCGCCTGTCCGTTGAAGTGGACGGCGAAGTCACCGGCGGCGCCGGTTCGTCCGCCGACGAAGACCGGTTCCGCGCCGATGGGTGATTGAAGGTCCAGGAGCGGATCTTCGCTGAGCGTGTTGTAGATGAAAGCCACCGGAGCGCCTGACGAGGGCGACTGGCCGAAGATGTCCTCCCCGTTGTTCATGTCGAAGTAGCGGACGGTGGCAGCGGCGAATGCCGATCCCGAAGTCCCAAGGAACCCTGAAGCGGCGACGATGGAGGTGAATGAGCGGCGCCAAGAACTGCCTTGCATGGCGAGAGCCTCCGACGATGGTCTGCCGACCGATCTACTGGTAGCCGTAGTATTCTACTCTAGGACCGCCGCCCAGCCAAGTCAATCGCGGGAACAGTGCTCCATCCCGCGCTCAATTGTCGTGGGCCGGCGCTACGCCTGAGCCTTCGCCGGGGAGAATCGCGACCCGGCCAGCCCGATCCGACGGTTGACCGGTGGGCCTTGCGGTAGCATCGGGCCGATCCAGAGCGCCGCGGCCAGGGCCGCCGCGTTGGCTGCCAGATGCCCCCACATCGGCGCGCGGACAAAGACCAGCGCGCCCGACAGCAGCAGCACCAGGAGTGTCAAGGGAATGAGGCTCCGCCAGGCGAGCTTCATGAGCTGGTCAAATCGCAGACGAGGAAGCGTCCAGCGAACCCACATCATGACAAAGAGGATCAGCGCGATCTTCGCCAGGAACACGTGGACTTTCAGAATCACCCACCCGATGCCCCCGGCCATCGGTTCGCGCAGAAACGGCAGATCCCATCCGCCGAGGAAGAGGATCGTGAAGAACCCCGCCCCGGCGATCATGTGCAGGTACTCGCCGAGGAAAAAGAGCGCCCACTTCATGGAGCCGTACTCGGTATGGAACCCGCCGACGAGTTCCTGCTCGGCCTCCGCCAGGTCGAACGGCGCGCGGTTGCACTCGGCCAGGATGCACGTGAAGAAGATGACCGCCAGCAACGGATGATAGAAGATGTTCCAGACGTGGTTGGCCTGGAGGTGGACGATCATGTCCGCCCTGGCCGTGCCCATGATGAGAATGACGATGAGCACGCACAGGCCCATGGGGATTTCGTAGCTGAGCATCTGCGCGGTGGCGCGCAGGCCGCCGAGGAAGGAGTACTTGTTGTTCGATGCGTAGCCTCCCAGGACCACGCCGTACACGGCCATGGAGCCGACGGCAAGGAAGTAGATCACGCCGATGCTCACGGGCGCCGCGGCGATGCTGACGCGGAAGGGTTCGACCTCGACACCGCCCACAAACGGCAGCCAGGACCAAAGCGTGAAACCCTCACTTTCGTACCATCCCCCCCAGGGGATGACCGCCCACCCGATCAGGGCGGGGATCATGACGATGATCGGCGCGAGGAGAAAGAGTTTGCGATCGACGGCCGGGGGGGTGTAATCCTCCTTGACCAGGAGCTTGAGGCCGTCGGCGAGCGCCTGGCCCAGCCCGAAATGGTGGCCTTTGAAGGGCAGGACGCCGAAGGAAAAGTTGGTGCGGTTAGGCCCGATGCGATCCTGCACCCACGCCGCCACCTTCCGCTCCAGCAGGATCAGGTAGGCGCAGCTCAGGAGCAGCATCGGGATGAACAGCAGAATCGTGAGGATGCTGGCGATCAGTTGAGGCATATCAGTTCAGGGGTCAACCGAGCCTGGAGGCTTGCGACGAACACTCGCAAAGTTTTATCCGCGGCGGTTCGGGGGGGCAAACCGGTGACGTGCGCGAGGTTCGACGGGGCTGCGTCTGGTCTTACTGGCCCACCCGCTCGACTTCCACCTCATACCGCAGCGACGAAGCCGTCGCGCCCCGGAATGTTCCGCGGGTCGGGGCGGCGTGTGCGGGATGCGCGGCGGCAGCCACCGTGACGTGTGAATCGGCCGTCGCCAGGCCCCCCGTCGGGTCATAACCACGCCATCCCGCGCCGGGAAGGTACACCTGCGCCCAAGCGTGCATATCCCGATCCTCCGTGGAAGCGGGCTCGTGATGCTGATAACCGCTGACGAACCTCGCCGGGATCCCCACCGCGCGGCAGGCATCCATGAACACCACCGCCAGATCCCGGCAGGCCCCGACCCCGCGGCCGAGCGTTTCGGCGGGCGGCAGCGGATCCCCTTGCGGCCTCACGATCACCCGGCAGCGGTCGTGAAGGTGCGAAGTCAGATGGGAGAGGAACTCGATCGTTCGGCCGCCCGATCTCTCCGCGACCTGCCGGGCCAGCTCGTCAATCGCCGGGTCCGGCTGATCGCGAAAGAGGTAAGGCTCGATCGCGGGATCCTCCATCGCACCCGACCGCATCGGCAGCGCCATCACGCCGGGGTCGCTGACGAGGTAATCGAACGGATTCTCCAGCAGCGGCTCGACATCCGAACGAGCCTCGATGGTCAGCCGCTCGTGCTCCCCACTGAACCACGCGGTGGTCGCCACGTTGTGATGAAGGTCGATCACCTCACGCTGGCCGGCCGGCGATGGGGCGAGGCGCAGCGAGAACTCGTGGAGTTTCTGGGCGCAGTCGCAGTGCGGGCGCAGGCGGACGATGAGCGGCTCGATGAACACCGCGCGATCGTAGCGAAACTCGATCAGGTGCCGAATTCTCAGGATCATTGGACTTTCCCGGGAGGGAACGGCAGGTCGGCGAGGATCTCATCGCTCCAGTGACCCGGCGCGCTCTGGACCGACTCGACGATGCGCTGCTGCCACCAGTGTGAAAGCTCCGCAAGCTGCTCGCGGTCGTAGCGGCGCTCGATGATCCGGTACGTATCGCGCCGGTAGAGCACGAGGTCGATGGGGAAGTCGACATCCGTGGCGCTGGTGCGCGTGGCGTCAAACGCGAGGAACCCGATCTTGATCGCCAGCTCCAGCGGCGATTCATACCGCAGTGTGCGATCCAGCAGCGGCTTCCCGTAGGAAGACTCCCCGATCACGTAGTACGGAGTCCCGCGCGCGACCTCCACCCAGTTGCCCTGCGGGTAGAGCAGGTAGAGCTTGTGCTCGGCGTCCTTCTCAAGCTGCCCGCCGACGATGGTGTGAAGGTTGAAGGTCAACCCCGTTTCCGCGAGCGCCTCCTTGTCCTCCTTCGCCACCCTCCTCACCTGCCGGGCGAAGGCGTCGACGGCCTTGTACAGCTTGTCGAACGTTTCGTCGTTGCGTTCGAGCACCTCCTCAAAGTAGGTCAGGGCCTTGTCTCGAACCGATCGCAACCCTGAGGTCATCAGGAACATCGAGTGGTTGCCGTGCTGGTGGATGGTCACCTTGCGCGCCGTGATGCGTTCGGTGCCGGTCGTCACACGGGTGTCGGCGATGCCGACCAGACCCTCGTGGGTCTTGATTCCGATGCAGAAGGTCATGGGGTGTGCCTGTGTTCATGGGGCGGGGACGGGCGAGCCGAATCCGAAGAAGGATTCATGGATGGCCGCGCCGATGTCGTTGAGCCGGGCCTGAAAGCTGTCGAGGTACTGGTGCAGACCGCCGGCGATGATCTCCGAGATTTCGGAATAGTCCAGCTCCCCGACGAGTCGCCCCAGGCGCTGCTCGGCCCGGTTCGTGAACTCGCCCATCGGCGTCCCGGTGATTTCGTGCAGCGATTCATTGGCCTTGATCACGCAGTAATGCATCGACCGGGGAAAGTCGCAGTCGAGGATCAGGAACGCCGCCACGTCTTCGGGGGTGATGGTGCGGTGCTTTTTCCGATACATCTCGAAGGCGCTGGCGCTTCGAAGCAGAGCCGTCCACTGGAGTCCGTCGTAGGGTGAACCCACGTAATCGACCCGCGGGAGGAGCATGAAGTACTTCACATCCAGGATGCGCGAGGTCTTCTCGGCGCGTTCGATGAGTTTGCCCATCCGCCCGAAGTGCCACGCTTCCCCGTGGGTCATCGTCGCCTCCATCGTTCCGGCGAAGAGGTGGCAGCTCTTCTTGAAGTGGCTGAGGAACCCCGCCGGATCCTGCGCCACGCGATCGGTCGCGTCGGCGTCGCGCAGCATCAGGTACGAGCGGTTGATCTGCTCCCACATCTCCGAGGAGATCACCTCGCGCACGCTTCGCGCGTTCTCGCGCGCCGACCAGAGGCTCGAGTAAATCGAGTTGGGGTTCTGCCGGTCGAACGTCAGGAACTTGACGACGTTCACCTGCGTCGGCGCGTCGTATCGCGCCTTGAAGTCCGCGTCGTCGCCGGTGACGCTCACCAGCGGGGCCCACTGGTGCGCCTCGGCGATGGGAACATCCAGGAGCAGGTGCAGGTTCACGTCGATGAACCGCGCGATGTTCTCCGCGCGTTCGATGTACCGGCACATCCAGTAGATTGAATCCGCCACTCGGCTGAGCATGCGCTACATCCCTTGAACCGACCATGACGGCGATGATGCGCCCGCCGCGTCCACCACCCAGGTGTCCTTGCTCCCGCCGCCCTGCGAGGAGTTGACCACCAGCGAGCCCTTGCGCAGCGCCACCCGCGTCAACCCGCCCGGCATCACGAAGATGTCCTCACCAAAAAGAATGTAAGGCCGCAGGTCCACATGCCGGCCCTCGAAGTGGTCGCCCGCCATGATCGGCACGCGAGAGAGATTGACCACCGGTTGCGCGATGTAGTTGCGCGGCGAGGCGATGATCTTCGCGGCGAAGGTTTCACGTTCGGCCTGCGTCGCGTGCGGCCCCACCAGCATCCCGTAACCCCCCGATTCGTTGGCGGCCTTGACCACCAGCTTGTCCAGGCGATCCAGCACGTGCTGACGGTCGGCCTCCTGCCAGCAAAGGTATGTCGGGACGTTGGGAAGGATCGCGTCCTCGCCCAGGTAATAGCGGATCATCTTCGGCACGTAGGCGTAGATCACCTTGTCGTCCGCCACGCCCGTCCCCGGCGCATTGGCCAGCGCCACCCGTCCGGCGCGGTACACCTCGAACAGCCCCGGAACCCCGAGCATCGAATCCGCTCGGAACGCCAGCGGGTCCAGGAAGTCGTCGTCGATCCGCCGGTAGATGACATCGACTCGGGCCAGCCCCTTGGTCGTGCGCATCTTCACGTACCCGTCGGACACCACCAGGTCACGGGCCTCCACGAGTTCGATCCCCATCTGCTGCGCGAGATAGGAATGTTCGTAGTACGCCGAGTTGAATGAACCCGGCGTCAGCACGACCGCCGTCGCCGCCTCGCCCCGCACCGGCGAGACGTGATGGAGCGTCGCCAGAAGCCGATCGGGGTAATCCACCACAGGCAGAACCCCCGACGCCTCGAACACCCGTGGGAAGGTGCGTTTGAGAAGCTGGCGATTCTCCAGGACGTAGCTCACCCCCGAAGGACAGCGCATGTTGTCCTCCAGCACGTAGATCGTGCCGTCATCGTCGCGCACGAGGTCCGTGCCCGTGACGTGGCACCAGATTCCGCCCGGCGGGCTCAGCCCCATGCACTGCCTGCGGAAGGCGCCGGCGGACTCGACCAGGTCGCGCGGAACGACCCCGTCGTTCACGATCTTCTGATCGTGGTACACGTCGTCGATGAAGAGGTTGAGCGCGCGAATCCGCTGCCGCAGCCCCGCATGAATCCGCCTCCAGTCCTCCGGCTCCACGATGCGGGGGATCAGGTCAAAGGGCCAGATCTTCTCGGCGCCCCGCTCATCGCCGTACACCGCGAAGGTGATGCCCATGTTCATGAGCGCCGCTTCCGCGGCCTGCTGGCGTCTGGCCAGGTCGCCCGGCGGTAGGCCTTCGATCCGGTCGATCAGCAGCATCGCGCCCGGCCGCGGCCTGCCCGACCCATCAATCAGCTCGTCGTAGTACCCCTTTGTATCGTAACCGTTGAACTTCATGACCTGCCTGAGTAAGAGTAGAATCGCCGCGCGGCGATTCCCTCCACGGCCCCAGCATCGGTCATGGACCCTCCTACGTCAAGGGGCGGCGGCTTACCCGGCCCCGGGCATGTTCGCTACAATGCGTCCTCAGCAGGCGGCAACGGGCCGCCCATGCACCCACTGTCGCACGCTGGAAGCGGACGCCCCTTGTCGCAAGCCCCCGCCACCGCTGACCCGATTCAGGCCACAGCGCCTCCCCCTCCCCCGGCGTCGCGCCGCGGAGCGGAGCAGGAGGAGTCGATCAAGGAGACGATCGAGTCGATCGTCATCGCCCTGATCCTGGCGTTTGTTTTCCGGGCGTATGTCGTCGAGGCGTTCGTCATCCCGACGGGATCCATGGCCCCGACGCTGCTGGGCCAGCACCTGCGCTTCACCTGCGAGCAGTGCGGATACCGCTTCACCGCGGACCCGGAGGATGAGAGCCGCGGCGAGGCGACGCGCGGGGGGCGACTGGTCCGCAATTACCTCACCCAGCAGGTTGAGACGGCCTGTCCGATGTGCCGCAACACGATCGTCGCCCTCCCGGGGACGCGCGTCAGCGCCGGGGATCGCATCCTCGTCCACAAGTTCATCTACAGCTTCAGCGAACCCAAGCGCTGGGATGTGGTGGTCTTCAAGAACCCTCAGGAGCCTTACGTCAATTACATCAAGCGCCTGGTGGGCCTGCCCAATGAGGAATTGTGGATCCTGCACGGCAATATTTACGCCAAATCGGCCGGGGAAGAGGACTTCTCCATCGCCCGCAAGAGTGAGCGAGAAGACGCCCAGCGGGCGGTGTGGCAGCCGATCTACCACAGCCTGTACGTCCCGCTGGATTACGCCGAACGAACCACCGGGCCAAGTGCCTGGCGGGTGCCCTGGGTGGCGCGCCGCGGTCAATGGGAGCTTGAGGGGCGGCGGAGCTACCTCTGCCCAGACGAATCGGGAGGGCGGTTGGAGTTTGACTTCTCCCGCGCCCTGCCGCCCTCGAACGCCTGGTATGCCTACAACCAGCTTAAGGCCGGTTATCTCTCCCAGGAGCCGATCGAGGATGTGCGCGTCGCGGCGGCGTTCGAGCCGGCGTCCGCGGGGCTGGAGGTGACGCTTTCCACGTCGGCCCGGCTGGGGCTGGAGAATCAGGATGCCGGAACCCTCCCTCTGCGCGCGGCCATTGACGCGCAAGGCCGAGTGACGCTCTCGACCGACAACCCCAACAATCGTGAGGTGAGCGTTCTCCTTGCCGAGACTCAGGTACCCCCCCTGGCGCCCCACCGGGCCACGGAGGTCGAACTCTGGTACGTCGATCAGGAGGCGAGCCTCTGGGTGGATGGCGAGAAGGTGCTGGCGTGGGGATACGACCTGGACTTCGAGACCATCCGCCGCCGTCGCCCCCCCGCCATCACCCCGGAGGTATCCATCGAGGTGCGCGGGAGCGCGGTGACGCTGCACCGGGTGGAGGTTGACCGAGACATCTTCTACTCCGATCACAATCAGAATCAGCCGGCGCGGGGCTCGCTCCGATCGCGACAGGGCCTGGCCCCGCAACCGGTGGAGCTGGGCCCGGATCACTTTTTCTGCCTCGGGGACAACAGCCCCCTGAGCCTCGACAGCCGCTATTGGAAAGACCCCGAAGGGTGGATCGAACACCGGATGTTCACGGACTGGATCGCCCAGGACAAAGAGGCCGGGGGATTGGTTCCGCGCGACCTGATGATGGGCCGGGCGTTTTTCGTTTACTTCCCGGCCCCGTACGGGCTGGACTCGAAGGCACGCGGCTTCATTCCGAACTTTGGCGACATGCGGTTCATCCGGTGACGGGGATCAAGTCCGCATTTGCGGCCGACACCGGACAGAATATGAGAATTGCGTAAAGCCGCACGCGCCGGGAAGTTAGACCTTCATCCACCGGGTTTTCCACAATCGGACGCCACGGCTGCGGCGCGGATCTACGGCCAGCGAGGATCGACCCATTGATTCGGCATTCCGCATCGAATCGGCGCCCGCTATTGCCGCAAAAGCATTATCGACATGCCTTTACGTGTGCCAGCCCGATCGAACCAGCGGAATGGACCTTTTTTCGCCGCTGGCCGTATGATACCCGGACCTTGCGGATCGGTCACGCCCGCCGGACCTTTGTACATGGTTTCCACAGAGCCGCTGAACCGCGCTCAGCCGCGCTGCCCAGGCCGCACCGGTACGTTCCAAACCGGGTTTGAACGATTTGTTCGGGCCATCGCGCGGAACACCAGTCTCAGCCCTCGATGACACCCACACGGATGGAACTTTCCGGCGGCCTGGTCGTTTATCGGGCGACCCGCCTGGCGGAAGCCGGCATCGTCCACGGTTTCTCTACACGGCTGAACGGCCTTGGCGGGCACGAGGCTGAGTTGCTGACGCGCGTGCTGAGGCCTTCATGCTCCGCCGGTCTTTCCGTGCGGGCCTGCCGCGCGCGCCAGGTGCATGGAAACGTGGTGTACGTCGCTGATGGTGAATCGCCCGACTCTGCCCATGTGGAGAACCTTCCCGTCGCCGATGCCATCGTGACCGCGACACCGGGGTTTGCGGCGACGGTGGTCACGGCCGACTGTCTCCCGATCCTCCTGAGCGCCGAGGGCGGCGTGGTCGCGGCGATCCATGCCGGGTGGCGGGGACTGCTGGCGGGCGTCATCGC
>JBGTFI010000246.1:0-6641 GCA_041747335.1 Phycisphaeraceae bacterium
GCCACCCCCGTCGCCGCCTCGATGCCCGTTCCGATCAGCCTGGCGAACATGGCCGCGCTCACGGAACTCCGCAACGGCCGGTTCGACATCGCCGACCTCCACCACCCCGACTTCGCATGGACCCCGCGCGGAAGCGTGGAGATCATCGACGGCAGGGCGACGCTCACCGAGCACGGCGTCTTCATGTCCGGCCTGTCGCAGGGGTTTGTCGTCCCCGCCGGGGCGATGCGGCTGACCTTCGACCTCGTCGGCCTGGACCTTGTCGCCGATCCGCTCGCGCCGCCCGACGCTTTCGAGGTCGCGCTGCTTCGCCGAAGCGACTTGTTGCCGGCCGTCGGCACGGCGCAGGGACTCGATGCGACCGATGCCCTGCTCAACATCCAGAGCGACGGCACGATGTACTTCGCTCCCAGCGTCATCGTCCCCGGCCTGTCTGCTTCCGGCGAGACGCTCAGCTTCACCGGCCCGATCACCATCGCCATCGACCTCACCACACTCGAAGGCGAGGCCGAACTGCTCCTTGCCTTCGACCTGCTCGGCTTCGGCTCGATCAACAGCCGCGTCGAGATCGACAACATCATCATCGAGACCACGCAGGTCGGTGAAAGCCCCGTCGCCAACGACGACGAGGCGCAGACGCTTGAGAACCAGCCGATCGACATCAACCTGCTCGACAACGATGAGGATGCCGACGGCGACCTTGACCCTGCCTCCCTGGTCATCGTCATGCAGCCTGAAAACGGCACGCTCACGCTCCTGGGCGACGGCGTCGTGCGGTATCAGCCGGCCGCGAGCTTCTTCGGTGAGGACACCTTCACCTACGCCGTCCGCGACCTGGCGGGCAACCGCTCCAACATCGCGACGGCGACGATCACCATCGTGAGGGTCAATGATCCGCCGATCGCCAATGACGACACGGCCCAGACCCTCGAAGATCAGCCGATCGACATCGCCCTCCTGGACAACGATGAAGACCCCGACGGCCAGCTCGACCCCACCACGATCGTGATCGTCGATGCGCCGCAGCACGGCGTGCTCACGCTGCTCGATGGCGGCGTGGTCCGCTACGTACCCGCGACCGGTTTCTTCGGCCAGGACAGCTTCACCTACACCGTGAGCGACGATGAGGGCGCAACCTCGAACGTCGCCACCGTCACCATCACAGTCATTGAGCGCAACAACGACCCGATCGCGCGGGACGATGCCTACGAAGTGGATGAGACCCGCGTGCTCATCGTCGCCGCCGACCTGGGCGTGCTGACCAACGATGAAGATCCTGATGGCGATGACCTCACCGCCGAGCTTCTGGAAGGCCCGGCACGCGGCGAGATTGAGTTCGCCGAAGGCGGCTCGTTCACCTACACGCCGGATGCGGGCTTTTTTGGTGAGGATTCGTTCACCTATCAGGTCAGCGACGGCCGCGGCGGCACGGCCAGCGCCACCGTCACGCTGAGCGTGCCCGCGGTCGTGGATGAACTGCTGATCGAATCGATCGTCATCAACGATGGCGAAGCCCAGCGCTCCAACATCGAGAAGATCGTCGTCACCTTCAACCGCGATGCCAACCTCGCGGAGCTGATCGCCGAAGCGACGATCGGCGACGCGGTGCGTGTCGTGGGCCTCGCCGCGACGGCTGTCGCCCTGACCGATGCGCACTTCGCCTACGACGCCGTGACATTCGCCCTCACGATCGACCTCACCCACGGCGCGTTTGATTCCAACCTGGCGACGCTGCTTACCGACGGCCGGTATGAGCTGCGGCTCGATACGGCGCTTCTCACCGCAGCGGACGATCCCGCCGCCACCCTTCGCGATGACGACGGCGTGGAAGACGGCTTCCACACCCACGCGTTCCATCGCCTGCTGGCGGATTTCAACGGCGACGCCATTGTCGATCTGCTTGACGAGCCGCTGCTGCTCGACCGTTACGTCTCCAGCAGCGGCGACCCTCGCTACCGCTACGCCTTCGACCTGGATGAGAACGGCCGCATCGACCGCTTCGACTACGCCGTCTGGCGGCGGCGTATCGGGATGGTCGTGTAGCGGCGGAGCTTGAACGCTCTTACGCCGATCGCGTCGTCAAGCGCACCGGATGCGTCCGGTGCTTCCACCTGATCGGCCGGCCAAGCACTCTCCGAACGAACGCGAACCACTGAATCGCCACCAACATCGTCACGCCAATCGGCCGCCCGACCGCCGAAAGCCATGGCTGCCCGAAGCGTAGCTTGACCAGCAGGCTGAAGAGGATCGCGGCCGCCCACGAGGCGAGCGCGATGGCGGTCCACGAACCTGCGCTGAAGAGCGCCGCGATGCCGAGGATCCAGGGCATCACGTGTCCGCCCAGGAGCAGCGTCGTCCACACCGGCAGTCCGATGGGCGACGCCATCGCCTCGTGCGCGTTTTTTCCGAAGCCCCACCACACTTCCCCGGCCGTTCGATACATCCGGCAGCTGGCCGCATCACTCGCGTCGAAGATGTCCGTTGCGAATCCGGCGCGTCGAAATGACCGCGGAAGCGTCAGCCCGTCATGCATCGATGCGCGGATCGCTTCGTGTCCCCCGACCGCGCGATAGCGCTCCCGATGCGCCATGAAGAGCTGCCCGCAACCGGCGCCGAACGCCGGGTTGCGCGTCCGACGCATCATCAGCATCGGAAGGTAACCCAGCAGAATCACGTGAATCAGCGGGACGATCAGCTTCTCCATGAGGCCGATGGTCTCCTGCCTCGGGAAGCCGCTGAGCAGCGCCGTTCCGCGCTCATCGAGGGCTCGCGCCATGCGAACGAGCGCATCCTCCGCAAGTCGAACGTCCGCGTCCATCCACACCAGCACGTCATGACTCGCCGCGATGGACAGCCGGTGGCACGCGTACTGCTTGCCCGTCCATCCCGGCGGCGGGCCGGCCCCGCGGATCAACCGCACCCGCGCATCGCGCACCATCGCCGCCTGAACGATCGACGCCGTGCCGTCCGTCGATTCGTCATCCAGTACGATCAGCTCAACCTCGATCCCCCGACCGGCGAGGACCGACTCGATCGCCGCGCCGATCACACGCTCCTCGTTGCGCGCGGGGATCAGCACCGAGATCCCCCGCACCGGGGCGGACGGGCCGCGGGCCTCCGGCAGCCTCCGGAAGAACACGAGGTTAACCAGCAGCATCGCCAGCGGCAGGCAGGCAAGCGCCAGCACGAAGGTGCTGATCCAGAGCATCATGGTCATGAGCACTCCGTATGACCGGGTTGAAAGCGATGACCGCGCCGCCACGCGGCCACGCGCCGGTAGAGGTCGTACACCGCGCTCACGCCCGCGCGCCCGCGCAAGACTGCCTCGAACCGCTGGGCATCACGCGACACAGCATCTTCCCGCAGTCGATCGCACACGTCGGTCAGGCGAGCCTCAAGCAGCGCGTGCCACCCGGCGACGTTGGTCCCTCGATGCTCGGCCGCTTCGATCACCTCCCCGAATCGCAGCAGAACCTCGGGCCGGGGTTCATCCCAGAACGGGTACTCGATCGCCAGCGGCAGGATCAATCCGCGCACGCCAGTTCCCGCTTGATTCGCAAGGCGCCGGGCGACGTGCGCCAAACCGGGCATCAGCGCGATCGGACGATCGCGCGGATCGGTGAAGCGCCCCTGCGCCGTCAACCAGAGTGTCCCGCCCGATTGCGCCAGCGTCCCCTCCGCGACATCAAGAAGCCGACGCGCGCCGCGCATCGAATCCCGCTCCACGCCGAAGAACCCCAGACGCTCGAAGAACCGGTACCTGCCAAGCGCTCCGGCGTCGATCGGCGCTCGATGCACCCGACCGTCAAGCGGCCCACACGCCAGGAGCAGGCAGGTGAGCGGATCCCACCACGATGGATGGTTGAGATAGACCACCAGCGACGCCCGCGGATCAATGTTCGGAATGCCCGGCCTAACGATCCTCACCGCCGTGAACCGTCGGCGGACGTACCGCCGCGCGTACCACGTGAACCATCGCCAGACCAGTCGGTCCGCCAGCGATCGGGTGCTCCGCGCAGGGTCGGTTTCCGTCGCGCTCATGGAGTCGCCTTCAAGACCTGACCAGCGGCGATTCGACGCGGCGCTGCGGCGTCGTGATCGAGCGCATCGGCGGCGATCCAGCCCGACATCATCACCATCGGCATCCCCGGCCCCGGATGCGCCGCGCCGCCCGCGAGGTACAGCCCGCGCACGTCCGGGCTTCGATTGCCCGGTTTGAACGCCCCCAGCACGGTCCCGTGACTGGCCAGGCCGTAGATCGCCCCGCGCAGGACGCCGTAACGTTCATGAATGTCCCGCGGCGTGAGCGATTCCTCGAACACGATCCGCTTATCGATGTCCGTCATCCCCGCGCAGCGCCGCAGCTTGTCGAGGATGGTGCGACGATAGCCCTCGTACAACGCGCCGCCCCGCGACCAGTCGTGATGATCGCGAAGGTAGGGCGTATGCACGAGCGCATAAAGCGCCTCGCCGCCTGGCGGCGCGACGCACGGTTCAGTCCGCGCGGGCGCCGCGAGGTAGACCGTCGGATCCGGCGCGGGTTCGCCCTTGCGGTAGATCCAGTCGAACTCCTCGTGTGCATCGCGGCTGAAGACGAAGCTGTGATGCGCCAGGTGATCGTACGCCTTGCGCAATCCAAGATAGAGCACCACACCCGAACACGCCGGTTCGTACGTCCGCCTTCGCAGGAAGGGTTCGGCGATGTGCTCGGGAAGAAGCTCGCGATGCGTGCGCACCGCGTCCATGTTCGAGACCACCGCCGCGACGTGGCGCGTTGATCCGTCACTGAGTCGGATCGATTCCGCCCGCCCGTTCCTCACGATGATCCGCTCCACGCCGACTCCCGCGTACATTTCCACGCCCAGTTCCCCCGCCAGCCGCGCCAGCGACTCGGGCACGGCCCGTGTGCCTCCCATCGGATACCAGACCCCCTCGGCCGTCTGCATGTGCGCGATCGCGCAGAGAACCGCCGGCGAACCGAACGGCGACGAACCGACATACTGCGTGAAGTGGTCGAGCATCTGCGCCACCCGCGCATCGGGCGTGTGCTTGCGGATCACCCCCGCCACGCTCCTGCCCATCTTCAGCCGAAGCACATCCCGCAGGGTCGCCAGGTTCAGCGCCGACCGGGCATCGAACATGTCCCGCAACCCCCCGACAGAGCGCCAGAAGAAGAAGCGCTCCGAAATCTCATGGAGCTCGCGAGAGTAGTTGATGAACCGCCGATACCCCGCCGAGCTGCCGCCTTCCGTCGTAAAGGCGCGCAGCGCCTCACACATCTGCGAAACACTCTCTTTCAGTTCCAGTACGCTTCCGTCATCGAAGAAGCATTTCCACTGCGGATCGAGTCGCACCAGTTCCAGGTACTCATTCATGTCCCGCCCGGCTTCGGCGAAGATGCGGCGAAGAACGGTGGGAACCGTCAAAATCGTCGGCCCCATGTCAAAGCGAAAGCCTTCCCGCGAGAGCTGCGCCGCCTTGCCGCCAAACCATCCATTGCGCTCGTACAGAGCGACGCGATAGCCCCGCGCCCCGAGCGTACACGCCGCCGCCAGCCCCCCAAGCCCCGCGCCGATCACCGCCACCACGCCGGCATCCCTGTCAATCGTCATGTCTCAGCTCCTTCACCATCGCTCGCCAGCCGCACAGGAACCGCCACGCATTCTGCGCGCGGCGTGCCCATCCTTTGCCGTGAAAACATCCGACCATCCCCGCCGCCGCGGCCGAATGACGATCGTCAAGCGGCCGATAGTGCGGCCGCCGCGCCCCGCTCCGTTCGATCACCGCCTTCACCGCGGTCATCTCGAGCAGCCCCTCCGCCCCGCGCGTCACGCCGAATCCGCTCAGTCCCCGTCCGCCGAACGGAACGCGCGGATCCGCGCTCGGGACAATCATGTCATTGATAATCACGCAACCGGCCCGAAGCTGACCGGCCATACCCGCCGCGGCGCGCCCGTCACGCGTGAAGATCGTCGCGCCAAGGCCGTAGGGGCAATCGTTCGCCGTCTCGATCGCCTCAGCGTCGCTCGAGATGGACATCATCGCCATCACCGGAGCGAACAGACCGATGTGCATCAACCGCAGCGTGCTCCTGTCTCCCCTAAGAACCCATGGCCCGCGACCGTCGCTCCCCAAGGTGCCGCAAACCAGACGCGCTCCGGCCGCGGTGGCGCGCTCAATCACATCTTCGATCCGTGCATGCATCGCTACGCTAGTGGACATCGGCCGTTGCCCGCTCAGCAGCGCCCGCAGGCGATCCTCCAGCGCCGCCGTGATGTCGCGATGGACAAGCACCCGCCGCGGCGCGATGCAGGTGGCGCCCGCGTTGTAGTGGATGCCGAAGCACAGCGACCGCGCCGCAAGATCCACATCCGCGTCGTGCCGAACGATGGCCGCATCGCATCCTGAAAGTTCCGCGATCACGGGCGTGAGTCGTCCGGCCGCATCCATCAGTACGTTCCTGCCCGTCTCCGCGGAGCCGGTGACCACCACCTTGTCCACGCCGGACGCGATGGCGTCGGCCGCGCTGCGGGGCGCTTCGTCAAGCACCTGAAGCAGATCGCGCGGCAGGCCCGCCTCAGCCACACAGGCCCGAAACAGATCCGCGATCGCGCCGCACCCGGGCGCGGGCACAGGGGCGG
>JBGTFI010000247.1:0-2242 GCA_041747335.1 Phycisphaeraceae bacterium
CGGCGCCGCGCGCTTCACCGCTCCGGACGCCGTCGAAGTGGCCGGCCAGACCCTCCGCTTCTCCCGCGCCTGCATCGCCACCGGCGCCCGCGCCGCCGCGCCGCCGATCCCCGGCCTGGACAAAGTCGCGTACCTCACCAATGAAACGCTCTTCTCTCTCACCGAGCTCCCCAAACGCCTTGGCGTCATCGGCGCGGGGCCCATCGGTTGCGAGATGGCCCAGAGCTTCGCCCGCTTCGGCAGCGAGGTCTTCCTCATCGAAGCCGAGCACGGCGTGCTCCCTCGCGAAGATCGCGCCGCCGCCGCCATCATCGAAAAGTCGCTCCTGGCCGACGGCGTCCACCTGCTGTGCTGCGGCAAAGACCTCAAGCTCGAACCCGGTGAGGACGGACGCATCCGGATGCACGTCGAAGCCCATGAGGCCTCCAGGGATCCGCAGCGAAGAGTCTACGACCACCTCGTCGACGCCCTGCTCGTCAGCGTCGGGAGAAAACCCAACGTCGAAAACCTCGGCCTGGAAGCCGCCGGCGTCGAGTTTGACCCGGCCAAGGGCGTCAAGGTGAGCGACCGCCTTCAGACCACCAACCCCCGCATCTACGCCGCCGGCGATGTCTGCCTCGACCACAAGTTCACCCACGCCGCCGACGCCGCCGCACGCATCGTCATCGGCAATGCGCTCTTCTTCGGCCGGGGAATCGTCAGCGCCCTGACCATCCCCTGGTGTACCTACACCGATCCCGAAATCGCCCACGTCGGCCTGTATGAGCAGGAAGCGAAGGATAAGGGCATCGAAACCGCCACCATCGACATCCCCCTGTCCTCCGTCGATCGCGCCCTCCTCGACGGTGAAGACACCGGCTTCCTTCGCGTCCTTCACCGCAAAGGCGGCGATGAAATCCTCGGCGCGACACTCGTGGCCGCCCACGCCGGAGACCTCATCGCCGAGATCACCCTGGCGATGACCGCCCGTAAAGGCCTCAAGACGCTCGCGAGCACGATTCATCCCTACCCCCCCCAGGCCGAAGTCATCAAACGCGCCGCCGACGCCTACAACCGCACCCGCCTGACACCCGGCGTAAAACGGCTCTTCGAGAAGTTCCTGAGCTGGCGGCGGTAGCGTCCGCTATGGCGGACCACTACCCGGCGACGACAACCAGCTTCCGATCGTCAGCAGCCAGTACGCCAGCGGCGCGACCACCACCGGCGAATCCGCGATGTCGATCAGACCGCCGTAACCGGGGATCGAACTGCCCGAATCCTTGATCCCCGCATCGCGCTTGAACAGGCTGGCCGTCAGATCCCCAAGCTGCCCGCACACGCCCATCAGCGCCCCCGCGATCGCGCAGCGCGCCACATCGAAGTGGTACGGCCGAAAAACCCGCTCCGGCCCCGCCCCCTGCATCGAGCCCGTCAGCTCCCAGGTGTTGTTCGCCCACGCCAGCAGCGCCGCCACCAGCGAGGAAAGCACCACCCCCCCCGCCAGGCCCTCCCAGGTCTTACCCGGGCTCAGCCAGGGGATCAGCTTGTGCCTGCCGACGGCCCTGCCGGTGAAGTATGCCCCGATGTCGCACGACTTGGTCACCAGGATCACCGCCGCGACGATCCACGCCGAGTGCCACCGGCGGATCGCGATGAGGAATCCCGGGAGGACGCCCAGGTAGACCATCGTGAACATGGCCGCGGCCGCGACGGCGACGGCGCCCTCGGTCCGTCCGCCCCAGCAGTGGCGCATGAGTGAGAGCAGGAACACCAGGACGAAGAGCGTGGCGATCACCGCGATGGCGGTTCGGGTGGTCGATGCCTGGGGGATCGTGTAGATCATCATCGCCCCCAGCACGCCCGCGGCAGCCAGCACCACGCGCTCGGTCATGATTCCCTTGGCGCGGAAGATGGCGTGAAGTTCACGGCTCACCAGAACGATCAGCGCGAGCATCGCCCCGAGCATGACCAACCCCGCCGGGAGGTGCGTTCTGCCTGCGAAGAGGGCTTGAAGCCAGGTTCCAGTGATGTCGAGGCGGTCGAGGCGGTCGTCCACCCAAAAAAGGGCGAGCAGCGCCGCGATCATGAGCGGGCCGAAGATCATCCGTTGCCGCAACATCCCCGCCATCGTAGCGACCGCGTCATTTCCCCACACGTTTGGCCATGACCAGGCGATCCACTATCGTGTGAGCGTGAAGCAGGCGTCCGCATCCTTCTTGCACCCCTGTCACCGAGGCCGACCTGGCGCGGCGGTGGCGGTCGT
>JBGTFI010000248.1:0-3416 GCA_041747335.1 Phycisphaeraceae bacterium
GGGTGCTAGCGCAAGATGTTGTCAGTTCAGGCCTTTGGCCTGATGGCGGGCGGGACGCCCGCCCCACTGTTCTTTCCCCTCCATATCTTCGTGCATTCGTGCATTCGACACACGACATTCGACATTCGGATTTTCCTCTAAACAATCAGTTCCTTGTCCCCGCCCCTGCCGGTGATGATGATCTCGCCCGCGTCCTCGAGGCGGCGGACCACGTCCACAATGCGCTGCTGCGCCGCCTCGACATCGGAGATCCGAACCGGACCCATGTACTCCATGTCCTCACGGATCAGTTCGGCGGCGCGCTCGGACATGTTCGTGAATATCTTCGTCTTGAGGTCCTCGCTGGCGGTCTTGAGCGCCATCGCCAGTTCGTCGTTGTCGATCTCCTTGAGCACCGACTGGATGCCCTTGTCGTTCACCAGCAGGATGTCCTCGAAGACGAACATCAGGCGGCGGATCTGCTCGACCAGGTCCGGATCCTCGGCCTCAAGCCCCTCCATGATGCTCTTCTCCGTCGTGCGATCGACCAGGTTGAGCATCTCCGCCACCGTCCCCACCCCGCCGATCTTCTCGAAGCTCTGGCTGAGCATGTTCGAGAGCCTCGCCTCCAGCCCGCGCTCGACCTCCATCACGACTTCCGGATTCGTCTGCTCCATGTTCGCCACGCGCTTGACCACTTCGACCTGTTTCGGCCCGGGCAGCGCGCCAAGAATCTCCGACGCCTTGGCGTGAGGCAGATGGCTGACGATCAGCGCGATGGTCTGCGGGTGCTCATCCTGGATGAACGTCAGCAGGTTCTGCGATTCGGCCTTGTTCAGGAACGCGAACGGCGTCTTGCGCACGTGCGTGCTGATCTGCGCGAGGATCGCGCTGGCCTGCTTGGGATCCAACGTGCGCATCAGCAGCGACCGCGCGAAGTCCAGCCCGCCTTCGCTCGCCCAGGTCTGCGCCAACGCCATCTGGTAGAACTCCTGGAGCACCCCGTCGCGCACCTCGTTGGGGATCATCCCCATCGACGCCATCTCACGCGTCACCTCCTCGATCAACTTGGGTTCGAGCTGACCGAGCAGAACGGCCGCGGTCTCCTCGTCGAGCGCCAGCATGAGAATCGCCGACTTGCGCACGCCGGGCATCTCTTCAAGGTTCTCGAACTTGTACCTGTCCTTGGCCATGCGGGGGGGATTGTGTCGGGGTGTCGGGGTGTCGAGATGTCGTGTGTCAGGGTGTCGCGTGTCAAGAACGCGGATCAGAGATCAGGTCTCGTGAATTCGACATTCGTGCATTCGTCATTCGTCATTCGTCATTCGTCATTCGTCATTCGTCATTCTCACTCATCATGCCCCACCCACTTCCCGAGCATGCGTCCGGCCTCGCGCGGGTTGGCCTTGATGAGTTCGCTGATCTGTTCGGCCACCTTGCGGTAGCGAAGGTCGTGCTCGTTCACCTCCACGCCGTCCATCGTCGTCTCGTGCTCCTCGGCTTCACCGGCCAGGTCGTCATCCGTCGGCAACGGCGCGGGGATGCCCGCCAGATCCTCGGCGCTCGGAAGCTCCTGACGCTGCGTCGCCTTGCGCACCATGCTCAGCATCAGCATCAGCGGCGCCAGCACCAGTGCCAAGGTGGCCGCGTGACGCGCCCAGGGCGAATCCATCGCCATCATCCACCCGCTCGAACCACCGCCCCCGCCCATCGCCCCCGCCAGCATCGGCCCGGTCGGAACCACGTTCACCTGCACCGTCCCGGGCATCTCGCGTTCCACCAGTGGCTGAACCTGCGCGGTGATCGAATCAATCTGCTCCTGACGGATACGCGCGAACTCCGCGTCGTCGTCCGCCGGTTCGGGCGTCTCCTGGGCCTTCCCGCGCATGAACAGCGTCACCACCCACTCGCGTGGAACATTGATCGCCACGTTGATCTTCCGCGTCACGTTCCCCCGAAGACGCTCCTGCACCACCTCCGTCACCGCCTTCTCCCCGAAGGTGTTCTCCGTCTTCTCCATCGTCCGCTGGGTGCCCGTTCCACCCCCGCCGGTGATCGAGGCCGTCACGTTCGAGCGCGCCCCAGGCGCCCCCGCGTCCTGCGCCTGCGTCGTCGATTCATTCAACCGTGACTCGCTCTTGATCTGGTCGTCCGGCTGATAGGTCCACCGGCTTCGATTGCCGGATGTGGTCGGATCCATCGTCACCGCGACGGCCACGCGAGCGCCGGGGATGAACTCCAGCAGCTTCTCGATCTTGTCCTGGTGGTACGCCTCTTTCTTGGCGATCATTTCGAGGTCGTCCTCCGACCACCCGCTCTCGCCCTCGCGCACCCGGTGACGCCGCCCCGTCGACTGGTTGATCACCACCACGTCCTGCGGCCGAAGCTCCGCGATCCCGCCCGAGACCATCCCCGCGATCGCCTCCACCAGGTCACGCGACAGATCCCGACCACCCGCCATCTGCACCGCCACCGAGGCGCTGGGCGTGATGTGCGCCCTGCCCAGACCCTGCTTCTCAGGCAGCGCGATCACCACGTCGGCCGAGCGAACCCCCTTCATCTTCGAGATCACCTTCGCCAGCACGGTCTGCCGGGCGTACAGCGCCGCCTCACGGAACTGCGTGTGCGTCTGCCAGATCGACTGATTGCGAATCAGTTCCTCCCACGCCGCCGTCGTGTCGTCCGCCAGCAGATCGCTTTCCTGGAGCATCACCAGCGCATCGAGGTAGCTGCTTTCGGCCACCATCAACCGCCCGCCGTCCGTCCGCACGCGGATGCCCCGCTCCTCCAGCCTTCGCGCGACCTCCCCGGGTTGATTCGACGCGAAGCCCGAAATCGGCACCCACGCCGGTTCCGCCGCGTACTGAAGGATCAGGAACCCCGACAGGCCCAGAATGATCACCAGCGACGCCAGCAGCCAGCGCGTCGATTCGTTGAGCTGCTCGAACAATAAGAGGATTTGCGCCCAGGAGCGCCTTAGAAAACCCATCGACTGGCCTCCATGCCGTCCCGCTCCACCTGCCTCCGGCGAGTGTGTGCGCCCCGGATGAAGGCCGGTGACGCACGGGGGATTGAGAATCAGATTTCAGATTGCCGATTTCAGATTGCCGAGTGTCCGATCGTACCAGGCCTACACGACCCGCGACACCACGACACACAACACAGAACACAGAACACCCAACTCCCCCTCACACCCGCATCTGCTTGATCTCCTCATAGGCGTCGATCATCTTGTTGCGCACCTGCATCAGGAGCTGGAACGCCACCTCGGCCTTCTTCTGCGCCATCAGCACGTTCGACACGTCGTTGCGGCGTCCGGCCTGCATGTCCTCGACCGCCTGGCTGGCGTCCTGCTGGAGCTGATGCACCTTCTCGATGCTCTTCTGGAACACCTCGCGGAAGTCCGGCCCGCCCGCCTCGCCCGGACGCGATGGCGC
>JBGTFI010000249.1:0-2930 GCA_041747335.1 Phycisphaeraceae bacterium
GGCAAGGTGGTGCTGGTGAACTTCTGGGCCACCTGGTGTCTGCCGTGCCGCGTCGAGATGCCAGCGCTGCAATCGATGGCCGAGCGGCATCGGGATGCCGGGTTGGTGGTGCTCGGATTGTCGCGGGATCTGGGGCCGGACGATGGGGTGCGGAAATTCCTCGACGACCGCAACATCACCTATCCAGTGGCGATTGTTGGGCGCGACCTTGAGCAGCGCTTCGGTGGCCTGGTCGGCTACCCCACCTCGTTCCTGGTGGATCGCACCGGCAGGGTCCGCCACAAGGCGCTCGGACCGCTGGCGATGGTGTCTTTCGAGCCGGCGGTGCGCCGGCTGCTCGCGGAAGGCAGCGAGCTGGACGTAGGGGCGAGACCTGCCTCGCCCGCAAGGAAGTGATCCACAGATTACGCAGATTACACAGATGATGGGAAGACAGGGAGTAGGAGCACTTCGGGAAGAGCAGTGCACCATCAGCCCTGAGGCCGGCCCAGGTGCACCGCTGACCGCCGCGACACGGGGCGAATCTGCGTAATCCTCCGGGGCCGAATTGACGTCGTCTCCCCGCCGGAGAGTCGGGAAGTGGCCGAGGGCGGATGTCGCTCCATCTGCGTATTCTGTGGATTCCCTTTTCCGTCACAGCCCGCCCGGTTGCCAACCCCCTTCCCGCTCGCCTAGCTTGGCTGGACACCACGTACGCCATCCCAGCAGCCCCCCGGAGCTCCCGTGGAACACGACTACGAAAAGCTCGGCGCCTTCTACCTCGGCAAGGAGATGGATCCCACCTCCGGTGAACGCACCGATGATCTCCTTCTTCTGGACTCGCGCGACCTGACCACCCACGGTGTCATCATCGGCATGACCGGCAGCGGCAAGACTGGCTTGGGCCTGAGGCTGCTTGAGGAGGCTGCGATTGATCGCATTCCCGTCATTGCCATCGACCCCAAGGGCGACCTCGGCAACCTCCTCCTGACCTTTCCCACCCTCGCCCCGTCCGATTTTCGCCCCTGGATCAACGAGGAAGCCGCACGCCAGAAGGGCGTGGACGCTGATACCTACGCGCAGCAGCAGGCGGAGTTATGGCGGAACGGCCTCAAGGAGTGGGGCCAGGATGGCGAGCGGATCCGGCGCCTCCGCGACCACGCGGACTTTGCGGTCTACACGCCGGGGAGCAGTGCCGGAATCCCGGTGTCGGTACTCAAGTCGTTCGACGCTCCGCCCCAGGCACTGGTGGACGATGCTGACGCGTTCCGCGACCGCGTCCTGAGCGCCGTCACCGGCCTCCTTGGCCTGCTGGGCATTGACGCCGATCCGGTCAAAAGCCGCGAGCACATCCTCCTGAGCAGCATCTTGGACGATGCCTGGCGCAAGGGAACCAACCTGGACCTCGGCGCCCTGATCCAGGCGATCCAGAAGCCACCGTTTACGCGGCTCGGCGTGATGGAACTCGAATCGGTCTACCCCTCCAAGGATCGGTTCGGCCTGGCGATGCAGCTCAACGGATTGATCGCCTCGCCCGGGTTCCAGGGATGGATGGAAGGGGAGCCGCTGGACATCGGGGCGTTCCTCTACACCCCCGCAGGCAAGCCCCGGGTGGCGATCTTCTCCATCGCCCACCTCGATGATGCCCAGCGCATGTTCTTCGTGACCATGCTCCTCTCGGCGATCCTGGCGTGGACGCGCTCGCAGCCCGGCACCACCAGTCTCCGCGCGCTGGTCTATATGGACGAGGTGTTCGGGTTCTTCCCACCCACCGCCAATCCGCCGTCGAAGCTGCCGATGTTGACGCTGCTCAAGCAGGCGCGGGCGTACGGGGTTGGGCTGGTCCTTGCGACGCAGAACCCCGTAGACCTGGACTACAAGGGGCTCGGCAACGCTGGCACCTGGTTCATCGGACGTCTGCAGACCGACCGCGACAAGATGCGAGTGCTCGAGGCGCTCGACGGCGCAATGGCCGGCTCCAATCCGATTCCCCGCGGCGACCTGGATCGGTTGATCTCTGGGCTCGGCAAACGAGTCTTCCTGATGCACAGCGTGCATCGCGGCGCACCGACGCTATTCACAACACGCTGGGCAATGAGCTATCTCGCCGGCCCGATGACCCTGACCCAGATCCGGGCACTCGGGGGTGAGGGCGGTGTGGGCCCGGCGTTGGCCGCACCATCGGCCTCGGTGCCCATGGCCAACATGGCGCAGGCGCCGGCACCGGGTGCCGCGGCACCTGCTTCGGTCGGGGCGTCCCGACCGATCCTTCCACCGGAGATCCGGCAGTTCTTTGTCCCGCCAGCTGCCCGAGTGGAGTCGCCGGTCTATCGGCCTGCCGTCCTCGCTTCGGCGGAGGTGCGATACTCCCAGAAGCGCCTGGGCGTGGACGAGACGCGATCCGTCCACGTCAGGGTGCCGCTCGAGGCCGGTCCGATCTCCTTCGCCGTGGACCGCGCCGAAGTCACTGACCTGACCGTGGAGCGCTTGGATTCGGAGCCTCTCGATGGGGCCTCGTTTGCCACGCTGCCCGCTGAGGGGAGCCAGGCTCGCAACTACGACCGATGGGGCAAGGAGCTGGTCCGATGGATCCAGGGCAACCAGCCGATCGTGCTCTATGAGTCGAAGACGCGGAAGCTGTGCTCCCAGCCGGGGGAATCCGAACGGGATTTCCGGATCAGGCTCGCTGAAGCGGCACGTGAAGCCAGTGGCGACCAGGCCGACAAGCTGCGCCAGAAGTATGAGGCGCGTTTCCGTACCCTCCAGGATCGGATGCTCCGCGCCGAGCAGGCGGTGGAGCGGAAAAAGGGGCAGTCGCAACAGGCGATGCTCAATACCGGCGTTGCGGCACTGGGTGGACTGCTTGGTGCCATGTTTGGATCCAGCCGCAGCCAGATCGGGCGGGCCAGCACCGCGGCACGCGGGGCGGGGCGGGTGGCACAGTCACGGCA
>JBGTFI010000250.1:0-6245 GCA_041747335.1 Phycisphaeraceae bacterium
GCGGCCGAACATCTGGGTGCCAACGACCGGATCCGCATGGCCGTCATCGGCGTCGGGGGGCAGGGCAACCACCACATCGAGGAACTCCGCCGCCAGCAGGAGGATGAGAACGTCCGCATCATCCAGGTCTGCGACCTTTACCAGCGACGTCTTAATCGCGCGATGAGGCTTATCGAGGGTGACTCCTCGAGCGCAACGATGGAATACCGGGAAGTGCTCGATAACCCGGACGTGGACGCGGTGGTCATCGCCACACCCGATCACTGGCACACCAGGATCGCCATCGAGGCGATGGAGGCCGGGAAGGACGTGTACGTCGAAAAGCCGCTCTCGCACACCATCGAGCAGGCCCTTGAGTGCCGCGACGCCGTCAAACGCACCGGCAGGGTGCTTCAGGTCGGCCCGCAGCGGACAAGCTTTGACTACATCCCCGATGCCCGCCAGGCGATCGCCGCCGGCCGCATCGGAAAGCCCATCTGGGCCCACGCCACAAGCTGCCGAAACTCGACCGAGGGGCAGTTCAACTGGCCGATCGACCTCGATGCAGGGCCTGACGCCCCGGGGGAGGGCAAAGTCTGGTGGGACCGCTGGCTTGGGCACGAATGGGATCTCGCCCCGAAGATTCCCTGGAATGCGGACCACTTCTTCCGGTTCCGGAAATACTACGCCTACAACGGCGGGGTCGCGACCGACCTGCTCTACCACCTGCTGGCCCCCTTGCTCTCCATGCTGGCAGGGCCTGATGGCGAGTACCCCACCCGCGTGGTCGCCTCCGGAGGGACGTTCATCGAGAAGGACGGCCGCGATATACCCGATACATTCGTCATGACCATCGACTATCCCAGCGAGCGGACGATCGTCCTGGCGAGCTGCATGGTCAACGACTCGCGCCTGCCCATGGCCATCTACGGCCAGCACGGAACCATGCGCTTCGCCGACCAGCGCGGCGTCGGCGGCGGCCTGGTCCTCGAAGAGCAGGAAGTCTGGTGGGAAAAGTTCCGTGAGGCCAATGCAGACCTCGTCGAGACCACCTGGCGCACCGATGCGCGCGGGCAGAAGTTCCCCCGTCCCGTTCCCGGCCGGGCGACGGCGCAGATCCAGGCCGACCACCGCCGCAACCACATGGGCAACTTCCTTGACGCGGTGCGCGGCATCGCTCCCCTCAACTGCAACGTCAACCTCGGGTGCGCGACCATGGTCGCCATCAAGATGGGCGTGGACGCGTTACGGTATAACAAGGTCCTGAACTGGGACGCCGCGCGGGAAGAGGTTCGCCCGAGCTGACCTCGTCCCGGACGGGAAGCAAAACCCTATGCGACAGATCATCCTCGGCGGTTTCGTGTGCATGGTGCTGGTGACGGGCTGGCAGTGGCTCTCCCTGAGCTTCATGCCCTGGCATCGGGATGTGCTCCAACGCATCTCGGAGGAGGACCGCGTCGTCGATGTCCTAAAGGAGCGCACCGGGCGCACCGGGGTCTACATCTTCCCCGCCCCGCCGCCGCCGCTGACCGGCCTGCCCACGCCCGAACAGGTCGATGCCCACGACACAGCGCTCCAGGCCTACGCCGACCAGCGCCGCACCGGTGCCGTCGGAACCCTCTTCTACCACCACGCCGGAGTGCAGACCAACATCTTCAGCAGGATTCAGCACCTCCTGGCCGTAAACATGCTCACCGCCGCGGCTGCGGGCATCATCCTCTACATGTCGCTGGGTATGGCGAAGCTCTACTGGCAGCGCGCCGCGGTGGTCGTGATGCTGAGCGTCTTCGGCGGTCTGGCGGCCTACGGGCCGCTCCTGATCTGGCACGAGTTTCCGCTCCACTATGTCCTGACGCTGGGATGGGATCTGTTCCTGGGATGGTTGATCGCAGGGCTGGTCCTCGCGGCCATGATCCGGCCGGATACGGCCTTGGAAGCCGAAGGCATCGAACCTGAAGCGGACGCCTGATTTACAGGCAATTCGTGGTCCATTCCGTCGCACTGCCCAGAAAAGCGGCACTCCGCATTCTCCCCGATGATTCCGAAGGCCCTTGTTTTCATCGACTTGCGGTTCTTATGCGCCCTGGCACGCCCGTTGTATGACGTGCGGCACGTGTCAGGGACTGTCGCGTAGCCCCTGCGCGGTTCAGGTCGCTTTAGCGACGACCGACTGGTGTGGAGGCCCCGACATGTCGCGTTTCTTCTATCGCGCCGGCGCTGCGCTTCTCGTGTGCATTGCCGCCGCCCCCGCCACCCTGCTGGCTCAGGATCCTGCTTCCGAACTGGACATCATCGACACCGGGACCACCGCGTGGATGCTCACGTCCACAGCCCTGGTCTTGCTCATGGTGCCCGGACTGGCGATGTTCTACGGGGGACTGGTCCGCACCAAGAACGTCCTGGGGACCATGATGCATAGCTTCGTCGCCATGGCGATCATCGGCGTGGTCTGGGCGTTCGTGGGGATGGCGCTGTGCTTCGGCGAGACGCGATGGGAGGTCTTCGGGGAGGGCAACGGGGGGCTGATCGGGTGGGATCCGGGGCTGTTCCTGCTGCGTGACATCGACGCGACGATCGGCCGCTGGGGCGCGGGGCTTCCAGACCTGGTGTTCGCGATGTTCCAGGGGAAGTTCGCGATCATCACCCCCGCGCTGATCGCCGGGGCTTTCGCCGAGCGCGTGCGCTTCCGCGGGTACTGCCTCTTCATCACGCTTTGGAGCCTTTTGATCTACTGTCCGCTGGCGCACATTGTCTGGGGCGGGGGGTTCCTGACGGGAAAGGCGATCGACTTCGCGGGCGGAACGGTAATCCACATCTCCGCGGGCGTCGCGGGACTGGTCGCGGCGATCTACCTGGGCGCCAGGCGCGGGTATCCCCGCACGGCCATGCACCCCAACAATCTGACCATGACGCTGGTCGGCGCGGGCCTGCTGTGGGTGGGCTGGTTCGGGTTCAACGCCGGCAGCTCGGTCTCGAGCGGTCTGAAGACCGCCCAGGCCCTCACCGTCACACAGATCGCCGCGGCGACGGGGGCGCTGGCGTGGATCTTCTATGAAAGCCTGCACCTCAAGAAGGCGACCAGCCTGGGACTGGTCTCCGGGATTCTCGCGGGGCTGGTGGCGATCACGCCCGCCGCGGGCGATGTTCAACCGTGGGGCGCGGTGGTGCTGGGCGCGGTGGCGGCGCTTTGCTGCTACGTCGCGGTGATCCTCAAGGGCAAGCTGCGCTACGACGATTCGCTGGACGTCTTCGGCATTCACGGCGTGGCGGGGATCGTGGGCGCGATCGGGCTGACGTTCCTGCTGCGGCCTCAGGATGGACGGCCACCGTTCATGGAACAGCTCTGGCATCAGACGGCCGGCGTGCTGGTGAGCGTTCTCTACGCGGGTGTGATGACGCTGGTGCTGGTGGTTCTGGTGGACAAGACACTGGGGCTGCGTCTGGGCACCGACGCCGAACGCGCAGGCATGGACCACGAGCTGCACGGCGAGACCGGATACGGGCTGCTGAACCTTAACTGAAACTGATGTTCGCGAGGATCGAACGATGAAACTCATCATCGCCATCATTCAACCCGACCGCCTCGACGCCGTGCATCAGGAGCTCATCAACCATGAGATCTTCCGGATCACCGTCAGCAGGGTCACCGGGCACGGAAAACAAAAGGACCAGGAGCTCTACCGCGGCCAGGAGATCACCCCTTCGCTGATCCCCAAGGTGCGACTCGAGATCGCCGTCAACGAAGAGTTCGTCAAACCGACCATTGACGCGATCCTTCGAGGCGCCCGCCACGGCAACGGACAGGTCGGCGACGGCAAGATCTTTATCCTCCCCCTCGAAGAATGCATCCGCATCAGCACCGGCGAGCGCGGCGGGACGGCGATTTGAAGCGTTGTGTGTTGTGTGTTGTGTGTTTGTGCGCGCCGGTGGGGCGGGCGTCCCGCCCGCCTTTGCGGCGAAGCCGCAAGACCTATTTTGGGTGCCACTGGAACCGTTTCATTCAGGCCTTCGGCCTGAAGGCGGGCGAGACGCCCGCCCCACCGATTCAACTTCCCTCACACCCCCGCTTCCAGAAACACCGCCAGCAGGTCGCGGCACGCGAAGAGGTCGCTCTTGTTCACCGCCTCGGTCACGGTGTGGATGTAGCGCGTGGGGCATGAGAGCGTGAAGACCCGCGCCCCGGCCGCGGCGCGCTGGATGCCGCCCGAATCCGTCCCCCCGCGCGGGAGGATGGATCGCTGGTGAGGGATCTGGTGCTTCTTCGCCAGCGTCTCGAAGCGTTCGAGCAATTCGTAATCACTGATGAACGATGAATCCATCGCCGTCAGCCCCGCGCCGTCGCCGTGCTTCGTCACGCGTTCCTCCTTCGGAACCCCCGGCGTATCGACGCACAGGGTCGTGTCGATCCCGATGCCGATGTCCGGCCGGACCGCGTACGCCGAAGTCATCGCCCCGCGCAGCCCCACCTCTTCCTGCACGGTGAAGACGCAGTGGATCTCGCAGTCGTGGTGCGAGAGCTTCTCGATCGCCCGGATGGCGATCCAGCACGCCACGCGGTTGTCCAGGCACTGCGAAACAACCATCTCCCCCACCTCCTGGAACGGCGCGCGCAGCACCACCATGTCCCCGATGCGCACCTTCGATCGCACCTGGTCGCCGCTCATGCCCAGATCGACGACGAACTCCTGCATTTCGGGGATCTTCTTCTTGTCCTCCTCGCTGGCGATGTGGATCGGCTTGCCGCCGGGGTTCAACACACCCGGCAGGTCCCGGGAGGGATCCATCGGATCCGGACAGATCGTCACCATCCGCGCAAAAAGGTTGCGCGTGTCGAACCCCCCCACCGCGTTGAGGCGCACGAACCCGTCATCGTCGATGTGCCGGACCATGAACCCGATCTGATCCATGTGCGCCGCCAGCATCACCTTCAGCGGAGCGCCCGGCGTCTCTCCGGCCATCCGTGGGCCGGGGCGGGGGCGGCGCACACAGATCAGCGACCCCATCGGATCGACGGTGATCAAATCAAAAAGCGGTTCGACGTGCGAACGGATCAGTTCCCGGACGCGGTGCTCCCTGCCGGGGATTCCGGGGGTGGTCGTCAGTTGTTCGAGCAGCTTCATGGGCGGCAAGTGTAGCCGCTACCCGGTCGCGCCGCACAACCTCCGCGGAACACCCCACGCCGCCGACCTTGCTCTCAATCGAAGACCTCACGAGGCCCGCTTCGCCCGCAGCATCGCCGCCATAACCAGGTGGCGAAGCCGGTCGAGGCTTTGCGACTCGAGAAAGTCCGCGGTGAAGTCCAGCGGCGGCCAGGCGATCGACCTTAGCGCATCAACGCACCGGGTGCGGTCGAAGTCCGCCACCGCCCGCGCCATCTCCTCCACACATCCTTCGAGTCTTACCTGTTCGCCGTTCATCATCTGCCCCTCCACGCCTGTGACGGCGTCCATCCAAGGGTTGCTACGCCAACCGGTCCAGTCTGCCTGCGACATGATCGGCGGGAATGTCGACGATCCTTGGATGTTCAATCGCCTCGATCACGCGAAGATGATTATCGGGTGTCGGCGCATCGCCGGGCAGCTCCACCAGTCCCGCGTGCGACCAACCGTCGTGAGGAAACGGCCGCGTGCATGGGATGTCGCACACGTCGCGCGGGGGGCGCGAAACCTCCACGCGCTGAGGGCGCGAAACCTCCACGCGCGGCGCCGGATCGGCCAACCGTTCGCGGAACCTCGGTCCGAACAGGTATGAGAGCTTTGCGAAGCTCAGCCGTCCCCAGAAGATGCGCGAACACGCGGCGATGGTGCGAATGGACATGGCACTCCCCCTCCCTCTACGCCATCACGTTGAGGGAACCCCCCGCGCCGGACTGGCACGGCTGCGCCGCCAGCCCGTACGCCCCGCTGACCACGTCCATGCTCTGACTGGTCATCGCCATCGAGGTCGAGGCCGACGATGTCATCGCCACCGAGGACGACCCGCCCGCGCCCGCCATGAGCATCATGCCCACCAGCGCCTGCGCGGCGCTCTTTTTCTCGTCATCCTTACCCAGCATCGCCTCGAGAATCAGCAGCACGGCCATGAGCTGCACCAGATCCTGCACGGCCTTGGAAGGTTCGCCTGCCCCGAGCGTTCCGGCGGCCGAAGTCATCATCGAGGACTCAGTTCGATAGCTCTGCATGGACATCGTGGCGGAACCGGATTGCGACTGCATGGTTCCGCCGCTCGCCGCGGCCTGCCCGGCTCCGGCCGCGGAAACCTGCGGC
>JBGTFI010000251.1:0-3661 GCA_041747335.1 Phycisphaeraceae bacterium
GGCGGAGGCGTCGCGTGAGCGCGCCGGTTGCCTGACGCGTACCGGGGCCATGCCGGATTCTCATCTTCGGCGAGAAGGGCTGCGACACCCAGGGGACCGGTCCTGCTTGGACCGGGCGATCGTCCGCCTCATCATTGCAAAGCACTTCCCAGCGGCTATCTTAGTCCACCCGACATCGTCCCGATCAGGGTTCTGACAGAAGAGTCGGCGTCGGCCGAGGGTTTCGGCCGCACCTTGTCGCACCGACGTTTTTCATTCACAAGGACGCGATTCATGCGAGGGTACAGTCTTCAAGCGGTTCTGGTCACGAGCGCCGCGTGCGTTCTGGGGAGCGCGTCGCCGGCGCTGGCGGGGAGCATCGGGGATCTTCCCGGGGCGTTTTACCTCGCGCCGCTGGGGGGCATTCTGGCCCTGGTGATGGCGTACGTGTTCTATCTGGGGCTGATGAAGAACTCGGAAGGCGAACCGGAGATGGTCCGCATCGCCCAGGCGGTTCGGGAGGGGGCGTACGCCTACCTGGGCGCGCAGCGGAAGGTGGTGATCAAGGTGTTCATCGCGCTTCTGATCGTGCTGGCGATCCTGGCGTATGGGCTCAGGCTTCAGGCGGAGCTGACGTTCGTGGGCGTGGGCGTGGCGGGGTTCCTCTCGGGCCTGTGCGGGTGGTTCGGGATGAGGACGGCGACCAACGCCTCGGCGCGAACCGCGGCCGCGGCGAAGAGGTCGCTCAACGACGGGCTGAAGGTTGCGTTCCGGGCAGGAGCGGTGATGGGGCTTTGCGTGACGGGCTTCGCCCTGCTGGACGTGAGCCTGTGGTTCGCGTTCCTGAACGTGGTGATGGACAACTCGCCCTCGGGGCTGACGACGATCACGACGATCACCCTGAGTTTCGCGATGGGTGCGTCTCTCCAGGCGCTGTTCGCGCGTGTGGGCGGGGGCATCTACACCAAGGCCGCGGACGTGGGGGCGGACCTGGTGGGCAAGGTCGAGGCGGGGATTCCCGAGGAAGACGCGAGGAACCCGGCGACCATCGCGGACAACGTGGGCGACAACGTCGGGGACGTGGCGGGTATGGGGGCGGACCTGTACGAGTCGTACTACGGATCGATCCTCGCGGCGATGGCGCTGGCCGCGGCCGCGGCGTTCCGTCTGGGGCTGGAGACGACCGACGCCCTGAAGCTGGTGGTCGTGGCCCCGGCGCTGGCGGGACTTGGGATCCTGGCATCCGTGGCCGCGATCTTCTCGGTGCGCACCAAAGAGGGCGCCAGCATGGCGCAGCTTCTTAAGAGCCTGCACATGGGGGTGTGGCTGAGTTCGATCCTGATCATCGCGGTGTCGGCCGTGCTCCTGAAGCTGCTGCTCGGCGGCCCGGCGTTCGTGGAGGCCGGGATCAGCCCGTGGGGCATCTGGGGGGCGATCGTGGCGGGGCTGATCGCGGGGCTGGTGATCGCCTGGGGAACGGAGTACTACACGAGCTATGAGCACAAACCGACGCAGCGCATCAGCGAGCAGGCGCAGACCGGCCCGGCGACGGTCATCATCGCCGGCATCGCCGAGGGCATGATCTCGACGTGGATTCCGCTGCTGGTGACGGTGGTGGCGATCCTGGTGGCCTTCACGAGCGCCGGCGGTAATCAGCTTTTCCTGCTCGGAGCGTTCGGGGTGGGCCTGGGCGCGGTGGGGATGCTCTCGACGCTGGCGATCACGCTGGCGACGGACGCCTACGGGCCGATCGCGGACAACGCCGGGGGCAACGCGGAGATGACCCATCAGCCGGCGTTCGTGCGCGAGCGCACGGACATGCTCGACTCGCTGGGGAACACCACGGCCGCGACGGGCAAGGGTTTCGCGATCGGATCCGCGGCGCTCACCGCGCTGGCGCTGCTCGCGGCGTATGTGATTACGGTGCAGGCGTCGCTCAGCGATCAGGTCAGGCGTTCCGATTTCGCACAGTCCCCCGACGCGGCGCAGGTGCTTGAGGCGATGCCGGTGCACAACCTCGCGAGCAACCTGATCGCGGTGAAGGTTCCCGGGACGGGGGCGATCGACGCGGGGCTGGCGCTTTCGACCTCGGGCGCGGCGCACTGGGCGGACCTGGAGGACATGACCATCGAGCGGGCGACGCGTCACGGGATGACCACGAGCTACGACGTGACCGTGCGTTCGGGAGAGGAATCGTACGAGTTCCTGGTGGTCCCGGCGACGACGGCTTCGCTGCCGCAGCTCATGCAGTACTACAACGTGGTGCTGACGAACCCGCGCGTGCTCAGCGGCCTCTTCATCGGGGTGATGCTGGTGTTCGTGTTCTGCGCGATGACGATGAACGCGGTGGGCAGGGCGGCGTTCGAGATGATGCAGGAGTGCCGGCGTCAGTTCGCGATCATGAAGGCGGCGTTCCGGAAGCAGGGGATGAGCGAGGCCGACGTGGCGGACCCGAAGAAGTGGCCCTTCAGCGTGGAGAGCGACGGACACCAGTATCCGGACTACGCCAACTGCGTGGCGATCTCCACCCAGGGGGCGCTCAAGGAGATGATCGTGCCGTCGCTGATGGCGGTGATCGTGCCGATCGTGCTGGGGCTGATTCTGGGCGTTCCGGGGGTGATGGGGATGCTGGCCGGGGCGCTGACGTGCGGTTTCGCGGTGGCGATCTTCATGGCCAACGCGGGCGGGGCGTGGGACAACGCCAAGAAGTACATCGAGACGGGCAAGTACGGCGGGAAGGGTTCCGATGCCCACAAAGCCGGCGTCGTCGGCGACACCGTGGGCGATCCCTTCAAGGACACCTCCGGCCCGTCGCTGAACATCCTCATCAAGCTCATCAGCATCGTGTCCGTCGTCTTCGCGGGGCTGATCGTGAAGTTCAGCCCGGTGGTGGGTGGTTGGCTGGGGCTGGGGTAATGCCGTAGGCGCCTATACTCCCCCCATGGACCATGACTCCCCTTCCAATCTCACCCCGCTGGGCGTCGCCGGGGGCGCGGAACGCGCGGCGCGTCGCCATGAGCGCGAAGATGCGACGGTGCGCGCTTTCGCGATCGAGGCGGCCAAGCTGGTCCGCTCACTTCACGGCGAGGACGTGATCATCTTCGACGTGCGCGGGCTGAGCGACGTCACCGACTACATCCTCATCGCCTCGGGCACGAGCGACCGGCAGATCAAGTCGCTCGGCGACGACCTCAAGCACCTCGGGCAGGAGCACGGCCTGCCGCGCTACGGGGGGGAGGTGGACGGGCCGACGACGTGGCTGGTGGTGGACTTCGTGGACGTGGTGGTTCACCTCTTTGAGCCTAATACCAGGGCGCACTACGACCTTGAGATGATGTGGGGCGATGCCCCGCGCGTGGAGTGGGAGGCGGGGCGCTGGGAGTGAAGGGAGGGGGCTCCCCCCTACTTCTCACACACCAGGGCCACTGTCTGGGCGAGGTCGGCCAGGGGCGGGCAGGCCTGTCGAAGCCGGGTGTCGAGGCGGGTGAGTCGTTCGATCACCTGGCCGGGGAGCCTGACGCGGAGCCGCGCCATGCGCTGGTCGAGCGAGTATCGCTCGCAGTCGACGCGCCGGAAGGCGGCGCCGAGGTTTTCGATGACCGCGTGTTCAATGATCGGGGTGTCGGTGTCGGCATCGTCGTCAAGGTCGGCGTGGTGATCCTTCGCGCGGGGCGCCGGGGGC
>JBGTFI010000252.1:0-13980 GCA_041747335.1 Phycisphaeraceae bacterium
GGTCGTGGCGATCCAGCCGTCCGGGCTGCCGCCCGCCGTCGCGGAGCAGATCCGCCTCGCGGGCGTCGAGTGCCTTACGGAACCGCTCGACGCCCTGCGCATTGTCAACACCGTCGCCCGCGCCGCGGATGCTCAGGCAAACCGCTCGGCAGGCTGAGAGAACCCCATCCCCTGAACGCCGCTCACTTCGCCGCGACGCCGAGGCAGTGCGATTGAATGTGGTGCATCAGAACCCGGTGCAGCCGGCGGGTTACCGCGCCGGGAGAGCCATGCGCGATCGGCCGCCCGTCAATGTGCGTGATGGCGGTGATGTGTGAGGTCGTCCCCGTGATGAACGCTTCGTCCGCCTTCTGAAGCTCCTCGATCGAGAAGGCGCACTCACGGGCAAAGATCCCTTCCCCACGGGCAAGGTCGATCACGATGCGCCGGGTGATCCCGTTCAGAATCGAAGTGTCGGCCGGGTGCGTCCGCAGTTCCCCGTCACGAACCATGAACACGTTGGTGGACGACCCTTCGGTGACGGTCTCCCCTCGATGGAGTATCGCCTCGGCGGCTCCCGCGCGCCGGGCCCGGCGCTTCGCCAGCACGTTGGGCAGGAGCATCGTGGTCTTGATCGAGCAGCGAAGCCATCGCTCATCCGGCACCAGAATGGCCGCACCGCTCGGCGCCTCCCCGGCCGGGTCGATGGCCCGCTCCGGATACGCGATCATCATCGCGGTGGGGGTGGTCGCCGCGGCGCCGTCATGGTCGCGGGGGGCGACGCCGCGCGTCACCTGCCAATAGACCTTCGCCTCGCCCAGCCCATTGCGCGCTGCCAGTTCATCGCTCAGCGCCGGGAATCGGTCGAAGCACTCAGGCGGCTCAATCTCGATCGCCGCCAGCCCCTCACGCATGCGCTGATGGTGCAGTCCGATCGCCAGTGCCTGCCCGCCGTAATACCGAACCACCTCGTACACGCCGTCAGCGAACATCATCCCGCGGTCTTCAAGGTCGAGCGTGGCGGCCGACCGAGCCACAAACCGCCCGCCGAGCATCACCAGCGAGTCCTGCGAACCACGATGGGAGACCGCGGCGTGGGACAAGGGAAGTCTGAAGTCCTGAGTCTGGAGTCCGGGGCCTGGCGAGGCGTTCGATGGCCTTCCCCCCGTGCCTACGTCCCTTCCCCCTCAGTCCTTACTCGCCAGGCCGGTCGCCTGGGCGACCAGGCGCGTGCGGAGGATCAGCAGGGCCGAGTCGAGCTGCGGATCGAGGGACTCTTCAAGGATGCGGCCGGCGGTGGCTTTGGGCTTGTCCGCGTCCGGGGGAGGCGCGACGTCCTCGCCGTTGGCGAGGATGTCCGCGTCGCGCCGGGCTTCCAGCCACGCGGCGACCTGATCGTCGGTCATGCGCACGCGCAGGTCCGGTTCGACGCCCCAGGTCTTGGCGCCCGGCTCGCGGTGGATGATCCGCTTCGAGGGCAGGGCGTAGTACTGCGTGGTGAGCTTGAGAAACGCGGTGCGATCCTGCGTCAGGGAGATCAGATCCTGCACCGAGCCCTTCCCGAAGGTCCGCTCCCCGACGATCAGCGCCCGCCCGTGGTCCTGAAGCGCGCCCGCGACGATCTCCGAAGCGCTCGCGGAACCCTGATTGATCAGGACGATCAGCGGCAGGTCTCGGTGGGTCTTCTCCGGGCGGGCGCGGAAGCGGTTGGTGTGGATGCCGTCGACGTCCACCGTCGAGACGATGTCCCCGCGGGCGATGAAACGGTCGGTGACCTCAATGGCGGACGTCAGCAACCCGCCGGGGTTGAAACGCAGATCCAGCACCAGCGCGTCCAGCCCGGCGTCATTCTCCATCCTGCTGATCGCCGCGTCGATGTCGTCGGCCGACTGCGGGATGAACTGCGACAGGCGGACGTACCCGATCTTGCTCGCGCGGTCGAGGTAGTGATCCCAAGTCCCGTCGGGCTTGATCTCCCAGCCCTTGACGGACTCGATGGGAATCTCCGCGCGCTTGAGCGGGATGTTGACCAACTCGGCCCGCCCCGCGCGCTGGATGCCCAGCGTGACGACCGTGTCCTTCGGTCCGGTGATCTCCCGCACCGCCTTGTCGAGCGACCAGTCGGTGGTGTCGCGGGCGTCCACCTCCGCGATGACGTCTCCGGGCTTGATCCCGGCCTTGAACGCAGGGGTTCCGTGCAGGGGCGTGACGACGATCAGACGATCGTCCCGCAGCGAAATCTGAATCCCCACCCCGAAAAACTTTCCGCTGGTGTTGCGGGAGAACTGCTCCTGGTCGTACGGCCAGATGACCGAGGAAAAGTCGTCAAGCGTCGAGGTCATGCCCTGGGTCATCTCGTACACGATGACCTTCTCAGGGAGGATGAGCGTCTGGCGGTTGAGTTCGACCATGCGGTCGACCGATTCGATGGCGTCCCAGAAGGACATCCGCCGGATCGCGGCGATGCGCTGGCGTTCGGCGGTCAGTCCGCTCAGGAACTGGGCGACCTTCGCCTGTTCGGCCATGGCGGGGAACGTCTCGCTGGTGGCCGGGGTCTTGCCAAGAATCTCCAGCGCGTCGATCGCGCCCCCCAGCAGCTTCTGCAGGCTGGGCATGTGAACATGCCGGCGCTGCGCGTGCTTGAGCGCCGCGCGGAGCATCATCGCCTCGACACCCTCAAGCTGCTTCTCCCAGCCCTCGTCCTCCTCGGCGGCCAATTCCTTCGGAGCGTCCTTGCCCCGGCGTTTGGCGCGCTCCACCGTCATCTCGTGCAGGGCGTGGGGGGAATACATCCGCAGCAGCCGCACGTGCGCCACCGCCCGCTTGACCTGCTCGCGATAGCCCCCCTCCTCCTCAAACAGCAGATCCAGCGCGCGGTAGAGATTGATCGCTTCAAGCCAGTCGCCACCCGCCATCGCCTGCTCGGCCGACTGCTTCGTCCGCGTGACCAGCCCGTCGACGGGCGGTTCACTGAGCATCGCGGCCGGGTCGATCGCCAGGTCATGCGCTTTGATCGCACTGACGAGCGCCTCGTAAAGGTCGTCCTTCCCCGCGTTCTCAACCATCTCATCGATGGTCTTGCGGTAGGCCTCGGCCCTGGTCTCGAGATCCCGCTGCCGGTGGGTCTGGAAGCTCTCGATCTGCCCCAGCAGCGCGGTGACCCGGGGATCCTCTGCCCGGACTTCGGTCGAAAGCGACTTCGCCACCTCGTCGAACCGCCCGGCGTTCGCCGATTCCATCAGGGCATCGGCGGTCACCGCCGCGGCGGGGGTGCAGACGGACAGCCAGGCCGCGGCCAGCGCGGCGACGATCGACGTGGTCATGGTTCGCTTCATAACGCCCCTTGTCATGTCAACTCCACCTGTCTACTGCCGGGGAAGGGAATCGGTTCCAGAGTTCGCCGCCGACCGGCCGCCCCCAACGGAGCCCGCCGGATGGCAGAACATCATAGGCCCGCGCGGGGCGCGTGTCAGCCGACGGATCGTCGCAGGTCGTACGCCCTGGGGGGTGCCATGCCCTCGTCCTCGTGGGCATGTGGCATCCGGCTGTCCAAGCCGTGTCTGATGGCGAGCACGTTCCGATTGGCGATCCACGGCGCACCTGGGGTTCCCAATCGCGACATGCCCACGCTTCGCGAGGGCATGGCACCCGACAATGCGTCCAGGAAGGTCTCCCGGCGTTCCCTTCTACGCGGATTCCTTGCGAGGCTCGGCCAGTTCCGCCAAGGCGGTGCGGTTCTCGATCGCGGCCGCGTCGATGACGTATTTGGCGCCCTTGTTGTTGAGCTCGGGCAGGTCGTACATCAGGCGGATCATTGTCTCCTCCATGACGCTGCGCAAGGCCCGCGCGCCCGTGTCGCGCTCGATCGCCCGCCGGGCCAGGAGCCGCAGGGCCGAGGGGGTGAACTCCAGCTCCGCGTTCTCCATCGTGAAGAAGTATTGATACTGCCGCACCAAGGCGTTCTTAGGCTCGGTGAGGATCTCCACCAGCGACTCGACCGTCAGCGGCATCAGCGTCGTGACGACGGGGAGTCGGCCGATCAGTTCCGGGATCATCCCGAACTCGATGAGGTCTTCCGGAGCCGCCTGCGAGAGCACCTCTTCCCGCTCGCTGACGCCGCGCGAGTCATCCTCACCCGACTCCGAGGCAAACCCGATCGCCTTCTTGCCCAGGCGCCTGCGGATGATGTCCTCCAGCCCCACGAACGTCCCGGCGCAGATGAACAGGATGTTCGAGGTGTCCACCTGGATGTACTGCTGCTCGGGGTGCTTGCGCCCGCCCTGGGGGGGGACGTTCGCCACCGTGCCCTCGAGCATCTTCAGCAGCGCCTGCTGCACGCCCTCGCCCGACACGTCGCGGGTGATCGAGACGTTCTGGCTGGTCTTGCCGATCTTGTCGATCTCGTCGATGTAGACGATCCCGCGCTGGGTCGCCTCGATGTCGTAGTCCGCGGCCTGGAGCAGCTTGAGCATCAGGTTCTCGACGTCCTCGCCGACGTAACCGGCCTCGGTGAGCGTGGTGGCGTCGCCGATGGCGAACGGGACGTTGAGCGTGCGCGCCAGCGTCCTGGCCATCAGCGTCTTTCCGCTCCCGGTGGGGCCGATGAGCAGGACGTTGGACTTGTCCAGCTCGACGGGGGCTTCCTTCTCCGTGGCGGTCAGGCGCTTGTAATGATTGTGGACGCTCACCGACAGGGCACGCTTGGCGAGCTCCTGCCCGATGACGTACTGATCCAGGAACTCCTTGATCTGCCGGGGCGTGGGGATCGAGCCGAACACAGGTCGGCCCGACTGCACCCGCCGGCGCTCCTGCTTGAAAATGTTCTGGCACAGGTCGGTGCAGCTGGCGCAGATGTAGACGTCGTTGGGGCCTTCGACCATCGGGCCGACTTCGCGGGAACTCTTCCCGCAGAAGGAACACGTGGTGACACGACGGCCTCGAAACCCACCCGCATCGCCCCCGTTGGCCGCACCACCGCCTCCCGGTCCGCCCACTCCTCCCTGACCGCCTTTACCAGATCGCGAATTGGACATCTCGATTTCCCGTGGTGCACTGCTTCCGAGCGAACGCGCAGCCGCAGCCGCCGATCCCGTGGTGAAACAGGCGACGAAGGCATCATCGACGAATCCGCGGATGCCCTTGATCGCCCTGAACTTGACGGTTTCTTGCCGCGACAGGCGCGGCATGGCGCGGCGGCCTCCTTGACGCGGGTATTCTACCCCCGATTCCGTCGCGATGAAGGTGTCCAGTGAGATTTTTGCGCCCTCATTTCGCCCCGCTTCACCACATTCCCCATCCGCCGAATTTATGGGACAACCCGCATTCCCGGACCTGGGTTTTCCACAATTCCACAGGATTGCTTCCGGATGAGAGGCACCGCAGACCTAGTCGCGCCCCGGCGGGGCCGTTTCCTCCGCGTCCTGTCCCCGATCCTGGGACGATCCCGAGGCCTGGAGGCGCGCCACGATCCCCGCTTTCATCCGATCGTATTCCTCCTGCGTCAGTTGTCCCTGCGCGAGCATCCGCTTGAGGTCCGCGAGCGTGAACGGGGACTCGGAGGACGACGGGTCCGCCCCGAAGCGCTTGCGAAGCGCCACCGCCAGCACGATCACCACGATCGACAGAAACACCACCACCGACAGCCAGAAGAACAGGGTCGGCAGGTGCCGGCCGGGGGACTGCGCAAGAGTCAGGAGTCCAAGGTCCAATGTCCGGAGTCCAGCGCCATGAATCGGCGGTCAGCGTGTGGCGCGGCTACTCGCCGGCCTCATCGTCCCCGCCGGTGTCGTCCTTCTTCTTCGCGGCCTTTTTCTTGCTGGTCTTCTTCTTCGTGGTCTTCTTCTTCGCGGCCGGCTTGTCGGTGTCTTCTTCCGGCAGGTCGCCCTCCACAACCTCGCACTTCTCGAGCAGACGATCAAGCGTCTTCTGCTCGCGCATCGAGATGTAGAGGCTCTCGATCTCCCCGTTACGCTGCATCTGCTGGCGGAGCTTCTCGGGACGCCGCCCGTGCTGAAGCGCCATCATCGCGATGCGGCCGTTGAGCTCGCCCTCGGTCACCTCGACCTCCATGTCGCGCGCGGCCTTGTCGAGAATGAAGAACAGCTTGAGCTGCTTCCTGGCCTCTTCATGGCTTTCGTCGCGCATCTCGGCGATGCGCTGGTCGATATCCTGCGGCGCCATGCCCCGGTAGGCCATCGCCATCGCCTCGCGACGGAGCATGCGCTCGGCCTGTCGTCCCGTCACGCCTTCGGGAAGCTCGAGATCGACCTTCTCCAGCAACTGTTCGCACACCTGACGCTGCATCGCGGCGGACTGCTCGCGGAGCTGCTTGGCGGCCTGGGCGTCGCGAAGCTGCTGGCGCAGATCCTCCACCGACGCGACTCCCAGAATCTCAGGCAGCTTCTCGACCTCGGCAGCGGTGATCCGCTGGGCGCGGTCGATCTTGATCCGCAGCGTGACCGGCTGGTCGCGGATCTTCTCGTTCTCGTGCCCGCTGGGGCCTTTCATCGAGATGGCCACCACCTCTCCGATGGACTTTCCGACCAGGCGGTCCGCAAGGTCCGCCACGATGATCCCCGCGACATGGCCTTTGCCCTCGGTCGCCTCGCCGGGGACGTGGATGTAGATGTTGTCGTGCGTGGCGATGATCTCTGCGTCGTCGCCGGCATCCTCCCCGGACAGCACTCTCACGTCCGCCTGCGCGTAATCGCCGCTGGCAAGTTCACCCTCGCCGACTTCCTGCGCCTCGCCGAACCGCTCGCGGTACCGGTCAAGCTCACGCTCGACGACTTCGTCCGTCACCTCAACGGACGGTTTGAAGATCTTTGTTCCGGAAAGGTCCGGAAGCACGACATCGGGGGCGACCTCGACCTCGCACTCGACCGTCAGCGACCCTTCCTCCGGCAGCTCGATCTTGTCAACGTCCTTGATTTCAGGTTCGCCGATGACATCGAGCTTCTGCTCGTCGATCGCCTGGGTGTAACATTCGCTCAGGAGCTGGCCCCGCACGTCCTTGCGGACCGAGTCGTCGAAACGCCTCTCGAGCAGCCTCCGCGGTGCGCGTCCCCGGCGGAACCCGGGGATCACCGCGTCGTCCTGCAGCTTGTCGTAGGTGCTCCCGATCGTCTCACTGATCCGCTCGGGGGGAATCTCGAGGGTCAACCGCTTGCGCGCCGGACCGATGTCCGTGACGGTCACGCTCAGGGGCTTGCGCTCTTGCGGCTTGTCGCCCGCTTCTCCGGCCTGATCGACATCCTCGGTCTGCACGGGCGACTGGTCTTCAGCCATGTCAACGGTCCTCACTGATGGAATCGGGGGGATTCAGGAGATGCGATGCCGCGTGGTGAGGGGTGGATGCGCCGTGCCGCTGATACGACAGAACTGTCTTGATGTCCTGGCCAGGGGCGATGATGGGTGCATCCCTCCGCCGACCCACGCCAGGCGCCGCCCACGCAGCGACGCCGGTACCTCGGCGGAAGATCGGCATTATCCCCGCCCCGCCCCAACCGTCAAACGACCCCGAACGCCCCCCCGCGGGTCGCGGGAACACGGGCATCATGGGTTGGGACAGAAAGGTTCCCGCAAATGATCCTTGTTTCCAGGGTCCGCTACGGTTATCATCATGGCAGTTACAGTCACCCCCCTCCTACCTCGTTCCGGTCCCACCCTCCAGGGAGCTTTCACATGATGATCCGAGCGAACCGACCGATCACCACGGTGTTGAGTGTTCTTGCGCTGGCGCTGAGCGTCACGGCCGCGCACGCAGGCGACGGCTGGTTGACCTCCTATGAGGAGGCGCTCGCCAAGGCGAAAGAGACGGGCAAGCCGGTGCTGACGGACTTCACCGGGAGCGACTGGTGCGGGTGGTGCATCCGCCTGAAGAAGGAGGTGTTCGACACCGACGCCTTCAAGACCTGGGCCGGTGAGAACGTTATTCTGCTCGAACTGGACTACCCCCAGGCCAAGCCTCAGACCGCGGCGATGAAGGAGGCGAACAAGGCGCTGCTGGAGAAGTACGGCGTCACCGGGTTTCCGACCATTCTCTTCCTTGACGCCCAGGGGCAGGTGCTCGCCAAGTCCGGGTACAAAGCCGGCGGGGCAGAGGCCTGGATCGCGGACGCCCAGTCGCTGCTCGCGCCCAAACCGGCGCTGACCGAGGAGGGCTGGTTTATCTCCTACGAAGAGGCGGTGAAGCAGTCCAAGGCCACCGGCAAGCCCATCATGACCAACTTCACCGGGAGCGACTGGTGCGGGTGGTGCATCCGGCTCAAGGACGAGGTCTTTTCCAAGGATGAGTTCAAGGCCTGGGCGAAGGAGAACGTCGTCCTTCTCGAGCTCGACTTCCCGCGCGCGAAGAAGCTCGATCCGGCCATCGCGGCGCAGAACAAGGAACTTGGCGCCAAGTACGCGGTGCGCGGATACCCGACGATCCTGTTCCTGGGCGCCGACGGCGAGGTGCTGGGCAAGAGCGGGTATCGCGAGGGCGGACCGGTCGCCTGGACCGCAAACGCCAGCGAATTGATCGCCGCCTACAAACCGGCCGAGGGGGACGCGGCGCCGGCTGCGGACGCCGGTGGGTACCCGCCCGCGCCGAAGAAGAACCTCTATGCGAAGAATGACCTGCGAGGCCAGGCGGCGCCGGCCTTGGCGGTCGAGCAGTGGCTGACCGCCCAGCCCAGCACGCAGGGCAAGGTCGTCCTGATCGACTTCTGGGCGACCTGGTGTGGACCCTGCCGCAAGGCGATCCCCGAACTCAACCAGTTTCAGCAGGCATTCAAGGATGACCTGGTCATCATCGGCATCAGCGATGAGCCCGCGGAGAAGGTCAAGGCCTTCATGGAGACCACGCCCATCGAGTACGCGATGGCCATCGACACGGCCAAGGCGATGTCCGAGCAGGTCGGCGTGCAGGGCATCCCCCACGCCCTGGTGATCTCGACCGACGGGATCGTCCGCTGGCAGGGTTTTCCCAACAGCCAGGACGACCCGCTCACCGAAGCGGTCCTCCGCCGCATCATCGACGCCGACAAGGCCGCGAGGCAGACGCAGGCCAAGGCCGAGTAAGGCGATTTCCGAATCCACCCATTCCGAAACGACAAGCGGCGGCCGAAAGGCCGCCGCTTGTGCATCGTGGATCGGATGCTGCTTGTTGAACTCGCCGCTTTTGGATTATCCGAGCAGCGCCAGGACGCTCTGAGGCTGGCTGTTGGCGATCGACAGCACGTTGGTCGCGGCGTTCACCAGAATCTGCGACCGCGTGAGCTGCGCCGTTTCGGAGGCGAAGTCCGTGTCGCGGATCGAACTTTCCGCGGCGCTGGTGTTCTCCAGGGCGATGCTCAGGGACCGCGTCGTGGCGCCGATCACGTTCTTCTGGAAAGCGCCCAGCCGGCCCCGCAGCCCCGAAATCTGAGCGATCGCCGTGTCGACAATGTCCTGCGCGCCCCCGAGGTCGCCGTCCACCACGTTGTTGGACTTGCCGGAACCCAGCTCGCTGAGGAACCCGTTGCTGACGCTCCCGAGCTTGCGGACCGCGACGTTCTGGATGCCCACGCTGACCTGGTTGGTGATGTTGACCTTGGGCCCGAGGTTGAACTTCGCCCCGCCCCCGGTGATGTTGAAGGCCGTGAAGCTCGCCGCGGCCTGCGCGCCCCCGGCGGTCAGCTCGACCGAGAGGTCCAGGAAGTCGGTGTTGATCCGCGCCACCAGCCCGTCGGCCGTCGCCTGCACCCCGTTGATGATCGCGGAGACGTCCTGTCCCAGGTCGCGGATGGGGTTCGTGATCGCGGTGAACGCGGTGACCCCGGTCGTTCTCGAGACGTTCTCGTTCGTGCTCGAAAGTTGATAGACGCCGGTGTTCGCCGTGGTCAGCCCGCCGGCGTCGCTGACGTGGAACGACACGTACTCATTGGTTCCGAACCCGATGCTCTTGAGCACCAGCCCCGTGCCCGAGGCCTTGGCCGAGATGCCCGTGACGGACTTGAAGGTATTGATGTTCGTCGCCGCGTCCGCCAGCGAGAAGCTCGACACGAAGGTGAACTCCCGCGAACCCTTGGCGCCGGCGATCTCGAAGACGAACGTCGAGGTGTTCGCCGCCAGGTCGATGACGCTGTTGCCCGTCGAGAGGAACAGCCCCGCGTGCTGCGCCGATCCCGTCACCACCACGTTGACCGATCGCGTGTCGCCCTTCTCGAGCTTCGCGGCGTTGATGCTGAAGTCCGCGACGTTGGTCGACTGCCCCGTGACGGTGAAGTCGAACGTTCCGTTGAGGAGCTTGGCGCCCTGGAAGCTCGTCGACGCGGCGATCCGGTCGATCGACTGAAGGATCGAGTCGACCTGAAGCTGGTTGGCCAGCTTCTCGTCGCGGCTCAGGCCCGCTTCGTTGGCAGACTCGCCCACGAGCGACTGAAGCTCCAGCAGAAGCGCGTTGACCTCCTGCAGCCCGCCCTCGGCGATGTTGATCACCTGGTCGGCGCGCTCGGCGTTTCCGATCGCGGCGCTGATCGCGGCCTTCTCCGACCTTAGCGCCTCGCTGGCGATCAGCCCCGCGGGGTTGTCGGCCCCCCGGTTGATCGCAAGCCCGGTGCTCAGGCGCTCGAGCGACTTGTTGAGCTGGCCGTTCTGCTGCCCAAGAATTCGCTGAGAAATCAAGGAATTCACGTTGGTGTTGATGCGGCTCATAATACCTGATCCTCCGTGAACGCTGGGGTTCAACGCTCCTTGGTGCTGTCGAGCTTCGCCTGGCTCCCTTGGTCGCGCCCTGTCGGGCCTGGACTGTCGGACACACGCCGACCCCACCGTCCCCCCGATCCGCACATCCGCCCGTGGATGCGCCCGCGAGGGCGGGTGGGTCTTGCCGGATCAATCGGCACAACAGGTACACCCCTTAACTCCGCTCCAACCGCATCGCTGAGATTTATCGTTTTTTTCCCACCAGCCTTCCCCCGCCCCCCGATCCGCACCATCGGGCAGGAGACGGGAGACGGGAGTTGGATCACGGTGAGGGCGATCGCGCCGGACATTGGGGGTTAGCCTTTGGGCCCGGAGCTTCGCGCTGTCCCTGTCAGGCGCATGAGTCGGGCTTCACGCGAAAATTGATCCCCTCACATCCCACCCCCCGTTTCCCGTCTCCCACCCCCCTACAGCTTCTCCTGACCAATCTCCCCGGCCTCCTGCTCGCTCGCCACGTCCTGAGGACCGGCCGACTCCTCCATCTCGTCGGAAAGCTCTTCCTCCAGGGCGCCCTGGTCGTGCGTGGTGGTGACGGCCGTGCGCTCGAGAATCTCGTTGATCTTCCGCCGCTTCCACGGCAGCAGCGGGACGTGGGGAATGCGCCGCAGCTCGCTCCTTCCCGTGGCGCTGTAGACCACCAGCGTGCCCGCGCCGCACAGCAGCAGCTCGAAGAGGTCCGGATAACTGGTCCGCACCCGCTTGGCGCCGCGGGCGAGTGAATCATCCGACCGCCCGAAGGAGTAGTGCTCGAACTCGTTGTGCGTGATCCGCCACTTGTCCTGCGCCCGGGCGTACAGCAGCATCACCGCGTAGGGGATCGTCAGCAGGATGCTCAGCGCCAGCCCGAACTCGCGGTTGTAGTGCAGGTCCATGTTGGCGAACCAGTTGTAGATGTTCCCAAAGAGGGTGAACCCCTTGACGTCCGCCAGCCAGCGGCTCAGGAAGTAAAGCAGCGCGAAGAGAATACCCCAGAAAACCGCGACGTTGCGCTCGATGTCCACGCCGATCGTCAGGATGACGATGAGCATGATGAAGACGTACGTCCATCCGATCGCCTCGGACGATCCACCCTCGTCGATCCAGCTTCCCGGAAGGAAGTAGAACAGCAAGCCGTAAACGAGTACCGGCCAGATGAACAGCAGCTTCGGATAAGAGTAGAAGACGATCGCGTCGGGGGCGCTCGCGGACGGTTTCCTGGCCATGCACGGTCTCCGGAACAGGGCGCTGGGCGCCCGGGATGATCGGAACCGTGCGGTATTGTAACGGATGGGAGGGCGAACGCCTCAGCTTGACCGGGAATTCGAGCTGTTGCTGAAGGTCAGTGGCTGAAACGACGCCAGAGCGCTGCTCTGGGTCTGAAGCTGGGCGAGGATGCGCTCCAGCCCGACGAACTCCGCCTCCAGCCGCGCCCGCTTCGCGGCCAGCAGCGCGTCCTGCTGCTCAATGCGGCTTCGGAACCCCTGGATCTGGTTGTCGATCGAGTTGATCCGCCGCTGAACCGTCCCGTCGATCGAGTCGGTCATGCGCCCCAGCAGCTCGGCGATGTTCACTCCGATCCCCGCCGCGATGGTCCGGACCTCGCCGCTCTCGTCGTCGCGCTGCTGCTCCTTGAACGTGAAAAGCTGCTGCACCGAGGCGCGGTCGGTCGCCAGCGCGGTCGCGAACCGCTCTTCGTTGAACTCCAGCCGCGCGCCCGTCCCGACACGCAGCCCCACCTGCGACAGCGCCGTGAACGAACCGCTCAGGTCCCCGTTGCGCCCGTTGACCAGGGAATACAGGCTCGAACGAAGCCGCGAGATCGTGTAGTCCCCGAACAGTAGGCTGCGCTCGTTCTTATCCGCATCGTACTTGTCGAGTTCGTCGAACCGGCCAAGGACCGTGTTGAACGCCTCGACGAATCCCTTGACCGCCGTGGTGATCGCCGAATCATCGCGGTTGATCGTGACGTTCACAGCCTGACCGCTCGCGCCGTTGAGGGTGACCGTCGCCCCCGGAATGGTGCTGAGCGTATTGGTCGTCGACGAGACCGCCAGCGCCTTGGCCGGATCGCTCGATCCGAAGAACACCACCGCGTTCTTCCCCTCGGTGAGCGTGACCGCGTCAAGGCCCAGCCCCCCGTCATCCAGGATGAACGCTCCGGCCTCGCCCGTGGTCGTGCTCGTAAGACTAAGACGGTACGGCGTGGGCGATCCGTCACTAAGGTTGATCACCGCCGCCCGCACGCCCATGCCCGCGTCGTTGATCTTCGTCGCCAGGGCGTCGAGCGTGACGATCTCGATCACGTTCGTCCCCGCGATCGTCCCTTCCCCCGACGAACCGACCAGCCCAAGGTCCGCCGCCGCGCCCGAGTTGTTGAGCGCCTCGACCCGCAGCGTCCCGCCCCCGGCCGTCAGATCCACCAGCTCGAAGCTCGTTCCGCTGGAACTGATGCGTAGCTCAACGGTCGAGTTTGTCGCCGCGTCGATCGTCGCCTTGAGGTCCGCCACGGTCGTGTCGCCGTCAAGGCTTACAATAAAGGTGTCGCCCGCACGGTTGGTGATGCGAAAGTCGCTCAGTCCCTCGCGGACGCTCACACCATCGCCCCCGTTGAGGCTTGTGAGCGGCGTCCCGTCCGTCACCAGCGCGATGTCCTCGATGGTGATCGTCCGCTCGAAGCTTCCGTCGATGCTCTGCCCGGGACTCCGCGCCGTCTGCTTGATCCCCAGGTCCGCAGCCGTCGTCGAGCCCAGCTCCACCACCTTCATGGCCACCGTCCCCGGGCCGGTGTCCTCCAGCAGGATGCCGTCGCCCCGGTCATTGATCCGCGCGAACACCCCGATCGACCGGCTGTTGATCTCGTCGATCACCTCCCCGATGGTCAGCTCGCCCTGCTGGAGGTCGATGTTGGCGCTCCGCCCCGCCGAGTCGGTGATCGTGAACCGCCCCGCCGCGACGCCCTTTCCCCCGTTGAGCGTCGCCAGGCGCGTCGATTCAGCGATGAACTGAAACTGCAGGTTCCCGCTCTCAATGCCCGCTTGCGCGTGCGTCCCGGCGATCCCCAGCTCCGCCGCGAAACCGGCGTTTTCCCCCGCGGCCGCGCCCACATCGTTGATGACCACGCTCCCCACGCCCCCGGCCGTGTCGGTCAGCGTCAACCCGTTCCTGTTCGCGTTGAGCGCCGCGCTAAAGCCCGTCGCCACGCTGTTGATGCGGTCGATGACCTGCTGGATCGTCCGGTCCGCGGAAAAATCGACCGTCGTCGTCACGCCCGCCGAGTTGGTGAAGCTCACCTCG
>JBGTFI010000253.1:0-4020 GCA_041747335.1 Phycisphaeraceae bacterium
GCGGGTCTCGCCGGAGCGGATGGGGTGGACGGCGCGGCGGGGCCAAGCGGGTTGCTCGGCGTACGATCCGGGACTGTGACCATCGACGCCGGAGGCCCGCTCTTCGCCACAGTGACATTTTCGGGTCCGCTACCAGACGCGAACTACAGCGTGTCCCTCATTACCAACGGGACCTCCACCGGCACGGCCGTCGTCACCTTCGGCTGCATGTGGCACATCAACTCTCAGACTTCCGCGGGATTCGTATTCAGTTGCCGGGACGCAACCGCTGCTCCCACAACTCCTTATGCGTTGCTTGCTGGTGCGATCATCGCCTACATCGCGGTGCCGCACATGTAGCCAGCTGGCGGCGCCCGCAGGAGCCACGGTTCACAGCCGAAATCTGGCGGTCACACCCCGTCCCCACGGCCAGGAGGATTGCGAGGGTCGGGAACAGCGGGAAAGCTCTATTGGAAAGGGCGCGCATCTTCGTCCTCATTCGTTCGGGTTCGGGTCTTCCACAACCTGCGTTGCGTCCCGGAGAACGAGTGAAGGGATGAGGGTGTGACGGTCGGTGGGGTGCTCCCCACGACCGGGACGCCTCGCTGAACCCCCGCCCTCCTGAGTTCCCCCCTTTCTCGCATTGCACGGCCAGAATCCCCGTTCTACTTTCGCTCCCTATCTCGATAGGGCGGTTGCACTTGATGCCCGCGACGAGCTGGACTGCGACTCACCGGGAGCCTGAACGATGCTTGATCACCGGGAGGAGGTCTCGACTCGCGTGCCTCTGCTGCTGCGGCGGATAGTTGCCGCCACCCCCGAGGTGGCGCTGGCCGCCACCTGTTTTCGCGCGGCACAGGACGCGCTCTCCGGCACTGAACCCAGCCTTTATCTCTACGGCTTGATCGCGATTGAATTGATCGGGATCGCCTGGCTGCGGCTGGTACTCGCACCGGGGCAGATCGCGACGGCGCGATCAAGTTGGCTGCGACGGCTGGGCATCGGCAGCACCGGTGTCGCGCTGGTCATGGCCCTGCTCAACTCAACCCTCCTGCTCGTAGCCCTGCTGTTTGTCATGGTCATGGAGCCACGCACCTTCGTACTGCTCCTGCTCGCGCTGACGCGTCGCTCCCTCTGGCCATGGGCGTGGGCCATTCGCTCGGGGGCCGACGCTGCGCTTCTGCAGGCGCACGTCCGGCGGGCGTTTCGTGCGCACTGGATCGCGCTCCTCGCCAGCTTCGGTGCGGCCCTGGCACTGAATGCACTATTGCAGCCGGACGAACAGCTTCGAACCCAGTTGGGCGACGCCCTCTGGCTGGCGGGGATGGCGGGTTACTTCTCCGCCCTCGCCATCTACCTGATGGTGGGAAAGACGCCGATCGAGAAGGAGAAGCCGGAGCCGTGGAGTCTGGAGTGGCTGCCGCGGCTTCCCCCTGTTGAACTTCGGCCGCTCGCGCGCGTGGCCGCGGACAATCCCTGGCCCCTCGTCCCCGGCGCGCTGCTGCTCTGGTTTGTGATGGAAGTCCTGTGGGAGGTTCTGGATCCGGCGATTCAGGTGTTCGCGGCGCCGATCGGTGTGGGCCTTGGCGGCTGGCTACTCGTGGCTGGCGCGGCCTGCACCCTGCGGGTTGCAGAACGGCCGGTATGGCGTCACGGGCTGGCCGGCGCCGGCGAATTCATCCTGCGAGTCTCGGCGCTCTGGCTTGCGGCGATGGCCGCCGCGTTCTTTGCCGTCCCGATTGTCGCGGGAATCCTGGACCTGGAGATGCAGACCGGAAACCAACCACCGGCGTTCCGGCAGGGGATCGCCCTCGCGATGGTGGTTGTCTTCTACGGCCTCGCTCGGCTGTGGCCCCTGGCTGTATATCCGTTTGTCATTGTCGACGCCCCGCCGCCGCCTGCGGTTCCAAATGGGGTCCGGGATGCCTGGCGAATGACGGCGGGCTGGGATGGGTTTGTCCGCGGCGCCCTTCCGCCTGTTCTGATCCTGACGGCCGCGGTCGCGTTGCTGGCGATGGCAGGCGCGTTTCTCGTTGTGGCCAAGGCGCTCGTTTATTTTGCGGTGGCGCCCCTGCTCGCGGTGCTCGCCGTGGAGCGCACCGTCGCCATGGCGGTGCGGCGACCACCCGAAGCCCCGGCTTTCGACGGTGCGAAGGCGAACTCGGAAGTCGAGCCGCGGATCATCGACCCCCCCGGGCCGGTCCAGCCGAAAGCGGACACGAAGCCCGACGCGACTGGTAATGGGCTGCCGACGATCCCGATTCCAGTTCCGATACCGGTGCCGGCGGCTCCACCCCCAACCCCCGGGTCTCCATCGCTTGCGCCCGCAGCCCTCTGGCCACCGCCCGACCAGCCGCATCAACCCGAGTTCTACTATTCACCGAGCTGGACCGACCGCGAAGTATACGGTTCGGCATTGTACAACGAGGACATCGCGACGGCCGTACGGATGCTGGACAAGGGCGTGCCACTCGACAGCGAAATAGGCGATGGCGATCCGGCACTGCTCTGGACGGGGAGAACAGGCAGGGCGGCCTCCTTTCGTTTCCTGCTCGACCGTGGGGCGGACGTGTATGGACGCGGGCGGCTCGGCGGTGCCAGCGTCCTTCACCATGCCGCGGCCACGCCGGCCATCGTCCCCTTTCTCCCGGAGCTGCTCGAATGGGGTGAGTCGGTTGATGTGCCGGATAGGTGGGGAAAAACGCCGTTCATCACGGCGTGCCAGGCCGGTTGCCTCGGCGGCGCCCGGGTGCTGCTGAAACACGGCGCCAACCCGCAGATGACCGACAAGCAGGGCTCGACCGCCCTCCATCTGGTCGTCGGGCGACTGTCGAAGGGAAGCATCGATTCGAAGTGGCTCGCCCTCGTCAGGGAGTTGCTCGCCCTGGGCCTGGATCCCCTGGCCGTCGGTGCGTACGGACGCCACGCCGTGACCCTCGCCGCCGAGCGCGGACTCGACGCCGTGCTCGACCTGTTCCGGGAGGCCGGCGTCGACCTCGCCACACCCGACCGGAACGGCATGTCCGCCGTTCGTACCGCGGCGATCCAGGGTCAGCTCGGTACGGCGCGGCACCTTCAAGGCGTTGGCCAGCCACCGGACCTTCCAACTGCGATCGCACTCGGGGACCGCAATGCCGTCGCCCGATTGATCGGGGTGAACCCGGCCCTGGCCGGCGAGAAGTTTGGGGAAACCGGCGTCGATCCGCTCAGCCTCGCGATCCGCCACGGCCACGCGGAAATCGTTCACGACCTGCTTGCCGCCGGGGCGGATCCGCGCAAGGCGTGGAGCTGGGGCGGGTCCACTCTCCACCATGCGGTCCGGCACCTGTCCAATCCCGGCGTCATGGCGGCATTGATCGAGCATGGGGCCGAGATCGATGCGCTCGACGGCGACAGGAACACCCCGCTCAACTTTGCGGCGCGCGATGACGCGCTGGAGGTCGCCGAGTTCCTCCTGAGAGCCGGAGCGAACCCCAATGCCAGGACGGAACGCGGTTCCCCGATCAAGGCGTTCGCCACGAGCGATGCGATGAAGGCCCTGCTTCGGCGGTATGGCGGCGACTAGCCAGCTCCATGGCCCTGCGAATCTTCATGATGTTTCTGATCTCGTAAGTGCACCCTTTCCTGGACGGAAACGGGCGGATAGTGCGGATCATGACGAACGCAGAGTTGCTGTCCGGCGGTCAGCATCGGATCATCATTCCAACGGTGTACCGGGAGGACTATCTCCTCGCGCTTCGGTCCCTGACCCGGAATGGACGGACGGAGCCGTTCCTTCAGATGCTGGACCATGCCCAGGAGTTCGTATCGCGGATCGACTTTCAGGACATGGACGCCGCATTGGCAGCGCTCCGGTCGGCGAACGCCTTCTCGGATCCGTCGGACGCCCGCCTCAGGGTGCCCACCCCACCCCGATCCTCTCCAGCGTGAACCGCCGCGCCCTCTCCTGCAGTTCGACATCCAGGGCGGCAGGAGCCGGGCGGGCCTCCTCCCCCTCGCGGAAGTAGCGCCCATGCACGCGTCGAAAGCGGGGGTCGATCA
>JBGTFI010000254.1:0-9212 GCA_041747335.1 Phycisphaeraceae bacterium
CACGCCGCCACCGGCAGCGCGCCGGAAATGGCCGAGGTGTGGGGCACCTCGATCGTGCGCGTCTTTGACCTCACGGCGGGGATGACCGGGCTGACCGAAACGCTGGCACGCAAGCTCGGCAAGGCGGCAAAGGCGGTGATCATCCGCGGCGGACACCACGCGGGCTACTACCCCGGCGCTCAGCCGATGACGGTCAAACTTCTTTACGCGCCGGAAGATGGCAAGGTGCTCGGGGCGCAGATCGTCGGCGGGGAGGGGGTGGACAAGCGGCTGGACGTGATCGCCACGGCCATGCACTTCGGGGCGACGGTGCGGGATCTGGCCGGGCTGGACCTGGCCTATGCGCCGCCCTACGGTTCAGCGAAGGATCCCCTTCACCAGGCGGCGTTCGCGGCAAGCAACGAGCTTGACGGACTGGTCGAGTTTCTCCCCGCCGATGCCGATCTTGAGAGATGGACATTGCTGGATGTCCGCAACGACGAGGAGGTGAACGCCTGTCCGCTGCCGGGCGCGGTGCATATTCCGATCGACGAACTGCGCGAGCGGCTGGGCGAGCTCGATCCCGACCGGCCTGTCGCGACGTATTGCGCTTCGGGGCAGCGGGCGTACAACGCCGCCCGGATGCTCGCCCAGCGCGGTTTTGAGGATGTCGCGGTGATCCGCGGCGGCGCGGTGATCCGCGAGGCCACGATGCGCACGCCGGAGTTTGCAGAGCACTGAACCCGCAACCCGTTCTGAAGGGAATCCCCCATGCACCTGACTCCCGCCGAAGCCCATGAGTTGATCCGAAACGATCCATCCCTGCGCCTCATCGACGTCCGCCCGCCTTCGGAATACCAGACTATCCACGTTCAGGGGGCGGAATTGCTGCCGTTCACGCAGCTTGATCCGCAGGCTGTCGCGGCGCAGGTTGAAGCCGATCAGCGGGTGGTGGTGTTCTGCCGCAAAGGTGTCCGCGCCCAGCAGGCGGCGGAAAAGCTGGAGGCGGCCGGTTGCAGAAACGTCGCCGTCGTCGCCGGGGGGATGGAGGCGTGGGAACAGGCCGGTCTTCCCGTGGTGCGCGGCGCGGCGACGATGAGCCTCGAGCGCCAGGTCCGCATCGGAGCCGGCTCACTGGTCGTGCTGGGCATCCTCCTGGGGTGGCTGGTGCATCCGGCGCTTTATCTGCTGGCCGCGTTCGTCGGCGCGGGGCTGGTCTTCGCAGGCGTCACCGACACCTGCGGGATGGCGATGGTCCTGGCCAGGATGCCGTGGAACCAGGCGCGCACAGGCCGCGAAAAAGTGTCCACGGGACAAACCCCCAGCGGTGCGCATACGTAGTATCAGTGCCAACCTCCCAACTTCGCCCTCTTCTCCCTCCTCCAAGGCCTGGCAGAGCAATCCGCCGGGCCTTGGTTTTGCGCGTTACCATGATCCTCTGATTCGCTTGTGAAGTCTTTTCACCATGCACCTGATCGCCGTCCAACACGACATCACCTGGCAGGACAGGCCGGCCACACACGCCCGCATCGAGCGCCTGCTCCATGCCCACCCCCCGCAACCCGGTTCACTCATCGTTCTCCCCGAAACCTTCGACACCGGGTTCGGCGGCGATGTCGAGGCGGTGGCTGAAGCGGAGCAAGGCCCGGGCGCGACCTTCCTCGCACACCTCGCCCGCGAGCATCAATCGACGGTCATCGGCGGCGTCACCCATCGCTCGACGGACGGACGAGGTCGAAACGTCGCGCTGGTGTTCGGGCACGACGGGCAGGAAATCGCCCGCTACACCAAGATCCACCCCTTCACCTTCAGCGGCGAAGCGAAACACTTTCAGCCCGGCGAGCGCATCGTCCGCTTCGACTGGCGCGGAATCAGCGTCGCCCCTTTCATCTGCTACGACCTGCGCTTCCCCGAGGTCTTCCGTCACGCCGTCCGCGATGGCGCGGAAGTCCTGGCGGTGATCGCCAACTGGCCCAGCGCCCGTGCGGACCACTGGTCCACCCTGCTACGCGCAAGAGCGATCGAGAACCAGGCCTACGTCATCGGCGTCAACCGTTGCGGGCGCGACCCCAACCTCGAATACCCCGGCCGAAGCGCCATCATCGACCCGCTGGGCCGCGTCCTCGCCGAAGCGGGAGACATCGAAGCAGTCCTCACCGCAACCGCCGATCCCCTCACCCTCCGCGATTACCGCCACACCTTCCCCGTCCTCCCGGACATCCGCCCCCAGTTCCTGGGCGGATAGGATAATCCCCAGACTCAAGACCAAAAAAACCCCCGCCGCATGCGGTTGCACGGGGCGGGGGCGGAGGGAGAAGAGGAAGGAGAAGGAGGAGGCTGACGCTCTATCTATTGGATGCGCCGTGGGCGGGGAAGGTTCCCCGACGGCGATCGGCTGCTAGGCCGGGGACGATTCGGGGCGGGCAATTCCGGGGGGAGCCATTCCGGCGGGCGGGATCGTGCGGGCGGGCGGGGCAGTCCATCTCGGCGGACAGCGCTTGATCGCTTACGCCGACTAACCCCTGATCGCGGGGGGGAGTCGAGCCGGGGAGGAACCAGCATCCTTGCATTGCGGGTTGCATCCTACTCACCCCATTTTAGCGGGGCGATCACCATTCACCAACAAAAATATGCCGGAGAACGATGATTTTCTCGGACTTAACCCAAAAACAGCAAACCCCCGCAATCCAATAGCGCAAATCTATTCAGAAACCCTTCGCCACGTCCGGCGGGGCGGTTCTCACTTCTTCGCCAGCGATTCGGTCAGAGCCTCGCCCAAAGCCGATTCGAGGTACAGGATCCGCCCGCAGCTCGGGCAGGTAACGATCTCTTCCCCGCCTCGCATCAGCAAGTTCAGTCGCTCGACGGGCACCAGTAAAAAACAACCGCCGCAGTGGTATTCCTTTCTGCGGCGGTTTTCTTCGGTGATCGGCGACATCGCTTCCCCGTCGTGCTGCGCGATCAAGCGGTCAAAGGTTCGCAGCACCTCGCCGGGGATCATGCCCGCGGCCTCCTTGCGCTGGGCGGTCACGGCGTCAAGCCGATCCCCCACTTCTTCGCGGGCGGTCTGGACTTCTTTGTGCGCCGCTTCCACCAGCTTCCCCTGCTCGTCGCGCTGCGCGGCGACTTCCGCGATGCGACCGGCCAGTTCTTCGACGCGCGTCATGTGCTCGAGCGCCTGCTCTTCGATCCTGGCTTTCTCCTGCTTAAGGGTACTCACCTCGACCAGCGCCGCGGAATACTCCTTGTTGCTGGTGATCGTGTTGATCTGTTCCCGAAGGCGCGCCAGGCGCTGATCGAGCACCGCGACTTCCCCTTCAAGCGTCCGCACGCGGGTCTGCGCCTGTTGCGACTGGGCTTGCAGCTCGGCGAGCTGGGTCTCGAACTGGGTGAGTTTGCGGTTCTGGGCGGCCAGTCGCCGCTCGCCGGCGTCAAGACGCGTGCGCAGACCGCGCATCTGCTGGTCAAGGAGAAACAGCTTGTGAAGCTTCTCCTGAAGGGACATGGGCTTGTCGGTCAAAGAGCGTCTCCTGAGGCCGGGCACCCCGCGGCCAATCCGCGATCGCCCCCGCGCCACGTCCCTATTCTACGCGATCCCCGCCGGATGTCACATGGGGCCTGGTCGCTGGGGGCAGAGGGGCAAAGATAGTGGCGCAGAGGCGGGTGCCGCCCGACCTGCCCGCCCCATGCCCCAGCGTCCGCTATTCCTCGCCTTTTGAGGCTGGCCTCCGGGCGTGGGAACTCAATCCGCGGTGCTAAGGCCCCGGCGGGGAACGGGCCGATAGACACTGGGCCGGGAATGCCCCAGCCCTGCCTGAAACGACCATGACCCCGACCCCGTCCAATCCCGCCAGCGCCTACCTGCGCAACAAGGTGCTCACCGCCAGCCCGCGCGAGCTTCGCCTGATGCTGTACGACGGGGCACTCAAGTTCTGCCATCAGGCGATCCAGGCCATCGAAACCGGACAGATCGAGCCCGGCTTCGAGGCCCTCATGCGGGCCCAGAAGATCGTGCTCGAACTCTCGACCAGCCTCAAGCACGATGTCGAACCGGACCTGTGCGCCAAGCTCAGCGCCCTGTACACCTATCTGTACAGACTGCTCGTCGATGCCAACATGACCCGCGACGCCGCCAAGGTGGAGGAAGCCCTCCGCCTGCTCGAGTACGAGCGCCAGACGTGGGTGATGCTGATGGAACAGCTCGGCGAGCCGGTCGCCTTCCCCCCGGACAAGGATCTGACGGGGGCACAGCAGACGGCGATGAGCAGTTTGTCTCTCAGGGGGTGAGAACGATCAACGGGCGAGTTGGCCGGGGGGGAGGCACTGGCGGGCAAGCCGCCAGTGGCGCCCGGAGGCATCGCTCTCATATCTCTCCCCCAAAAAAGCAGCACGGCCCGGGCAGGGGATGCACCGGACCGTGCTCGATCAGGGGCCGAATTGAAACGCTCGCGAGGGCGAGCGCATCGATTTACTCCGCTTTCGCCAGAATCCCAACCCCCTCGCCGCTCTTCTCCGGAGCGGACTTGCCGGGTTCCTTCACCGGCGCCTTGCCCGCGGGGATCGTCGCCGGCCCGGCCGCCATGGTGTGGTGGGCGTGGTGGTGGTGATGCCTGCGGACGATCTTCGCCCGGTGGGACCGCATTGAATCGGCAAGCCCCAGGGCGCGGATGATCGTGTGGTTCTCATCAATCGCGTTGGTGTTCTGCCTGCGGTATTCCTTATGCGGATCGAGGAAGATCGTGGTGACGCCGATGCGGACCTCGACCAGGTGCTTGTGGACCGGTTGCTCCGACATGCCGCGCGAGACGATCAGGTTCGGATGGGCGATCGGCCGGGTGACCACCGCGGCGACGCGCATGCCCGAATCGTTCAGGTAGTGCTCGCGGGCCGCGTGATGACCGCCGGCCTTGTGGATGCGCGCGGCATCATGATGCCCCGCATGGGCATCATGCCTCGAAACGATGCGGGCTTTCTCGTGCCCGGCATGGGCGGCGGCGCTCAGCCCAAGCGCCAGAGCGGCGGTGCTCAGGGCGAGCGTACGAATCACCGGCGATCGTCTCACGTCATGCGTCTCTTTCTCCCGCCGGAACTGTGGCCTCCGGGCAAATCCGTCCTTTCCCTCCGGGCGGCGATGCGCCTGCGTCACGGCAGGCGACGGCCGCGGCGGCGAGCATCCCTGCCGCCGCATTCAAGCTCTCCCACCAGCACCCTTCTCCCCCGGACAGCCCCGGACAGCCCCGGACACCCCGGACACCCTGCATTCCCCAAACACCCCGGACTACCCAACTTCCCGGATCGAGTCTCGCTTCTTGTCTCCCTCCTCCGTCTCCGCCTCGAAGCTCCGAATCTCACCCAAACTGCCGGATCGGGTCCAGCGCCTCGTTTCTCCCAGCCGTTACAGCACTTACATGCTTGACTCTACCCCACGGTTCGGGGTTTGTCGCGTGCCGTCCCGATAATTTTCGCAATCAGCGTGCCAGAGATAGGCCGCGACGCCATGAGATCATAAGTGCATTTTTGACAGATACCTACGAATGCCTCCGCGCTCCGGCTTGACTGGAGGATCGCGCGGACGTGAGGTCTCACGGCTACAATACCGCCCCGGAGCGTTGAAGCTGGGCAACATCGTTCACCGAACGCCACGGTTCGCGCAGCGGGTTGAACCGGTACGTCGGCCGGGGCGTTGAACCATGGAGCCTTCCCCGGCTTCAGCCGATTCGCCTGAACAAAGGAACTCCCCGATGCGACACCATTTACCCTGGGCCTTGGGCGCGCTGGCGCTGATGACGATGCTGTCCGGATGCGACAACCCCCCCAAGGGTCAGTCCGGCGGGCGGATCGGGGTCAGTGAGACGACCTGGTCGGAGCAGCGGTCCGAGCGCGTCCTGCCGGTCGCCCTGATCGAGTTCAGCGACCAGGCCGCCCAGCAGCTTGCCCAGGACCTCGCCCGCATTCGGGCGGATGGGCAGATTCCCGACCGGGTGACCATCCTCTTGGGGGACATCGAGAACAAGACGCAGATCGTTTCGAGCGACGAGTTCGAGATGTCCCGAAGCCGCCTGCGCAGCTCTCTTCTCCAGAGCCAGCACGTGCGCGGGTGGGTCAAATGGGTCGAAGGCAGGGCCAGGATGCAGTATCTGCGCGCCCGCGAGCTGGACACCGCCCAGGGCTTCACCCCCGAACCGATCCAGGACTTTGACACCGCCTACGCGCTCAACGGCAGTTTTTACCGCATCAGCCGGGGCGACATGGGGCAGTACGGGTTCGAGTTCCAGCTCACGCGATTCGCGACCAACGAGATCGTCTGGAGCTCGTGGTACGAGATCAAGCAGCAGAAAGCGCGGTGAACTTTCCACCCCCGCGAGCGCCCCGGATCGCCGTCACAGGGCTTCTCATGGCGACCATCGTTCTCGCTGTGATGGTCCCTTGCGGATGCGCCGCGCCGCAGCGCAGCACGCGCCTGACGGTGGACGACCTTGGCGCGATCAGCGAAGACATCGCGGAGCAGCTCGCCGCCGCCGAGGTCTTCGCCGCACGCTCCCCCGACAGCCCGATGTGGGTGATCGCCCTCCGCAAGGTCGAGAACCTCACCAGCGATGTCATGAGCGAAGCCGAGCGCTGGTACATCATGGAGCGGATGCGGGCGCGGACGCCGACGGCCGCGCTGTGGCGCCAGCGCAACGTGCGGTTCGTCGTGCCTGAAGAAAAGGCAAGAGCCGTGCGCGAGCGTTTTGGCGAGCAGCTTGAAGCGCCGGGCTACGGCGACGAGCGCGCCCCGACGCACGTGATGGAGGGCGCCTTCCGGTCGGTCACCCGCGCGGTCAGCAAGGGACGCACGGAGCTTTACTTTTTCGAGGCGTCGCTGACCGAGCTTGCGAGCGGCGAACCGGTGTGGTCGGGCACGTTCGAGTACAAGCGCGAGGCGCGCGGACACGTGTGGGATTGACGGGCCGGGACGGCGGATCATTGAAATGAGGCGTGAGCGGCGACAGCAAGGCAGTGGAGGGGGGTGGCATGGGCAAGCTTCGCTTGCCCGTGCGGCCGACCCCTGCTGCCCAGACACGGGCAGGCAGAGCCTTGCCCATGCCACCCTCAGTTTCGTTCTTACCCCCCATCGCATAGCTCTGCTTGCCCTGCTGCTTCTCCTCCCGGCCTGCACTTCCAAACAGCGCCTCGCGCCCACACAGCTCGTGGCCGAGGGATCCTACACCCGCGCCCGCGCCGCCGTCGCGGACCGGATGACCGATCGCCGAAGCGAACGCCAGTACCTGCTCGACCGCATGAAGCTCGCGGTCCTGACACTCGATGACGGATACCCCGCGCAGGCCCAGCCGTGGCTGGAGGAAACTTACGACATTCTGCGCACGCAGGGGATCAACCGCGACAAAACCGTCGCCTCGGTCGTCATCAACGAAGACCTCAAGTTCTGGAAGGGCGAACCCTTCGAGCAGGCGCTGAGCTTCGCCTACTACGCCATGCAGCAGGCGATGCTCGGGCAGTGGGACAACACCCGCGCCGCGGCCGGGGGAAGCCTCTTCGGCCTGCGCGATTTTGGGGAAGATGCCGGCGGCCGGCGGATTGATACGCTGGGGATCATGCGGCGGGCGCTCGACGCCGAACGCGCCGCCAAGGCCGGGGGCAAACCCGTCAGCGAGGAGGAGGACTACTTCAACACCGGTTACGCCGTGCGCGATTCCAACTTCGTGCTGGGTTACCTGCTGCACGGGCTTGCTTCGCAGCAGATGGCGCGGCCGGAGGAGGCGAACGACTACTTCGCGGCCGCGGTGCAGATCGATCCGACGATCCGCGGGGTGGTCGATCGCCTGCGCGCGGGGGATTACAACACGATCCTGGTGGTGGCGTACGGGCTGGGCCCGCGCAAGATCGCCTACGGGCCGGACAACGTCCTGACACGCTTCGCGCCGCGCACGCCCAGCGACGATGCCCCGCTGGAGGTGATGCTCGGCGGAAGGCACGTCGGATCGCTCCCGGTGGTGACGGATGTCAACCGCATGGCGATCGATCACATGTGGAACAACCTCGAGGACGTGCGTGAAGCCAAGAGCTTTGTCGGAAACGTGTTGCTGCTGGGCGGCGGCGCGGCGACCGCGTACGGCATCTCGCAGCGCGACGACATCGCGCTTTACGCGGGTCTGGGGTCCATGGCGGCAGGTCTCTTCGCCAAGGCCGGGGCGCACGCGGACACTCGCTACTGCGAGGTCTTCCCTCAGCGGTTTTATCTCGTTCCGCTGCGCATCGTGGCGCCCGGCGAGGCGATCGACCTCCAGGTGCGCGGACAGCCGGGTTCGCGGATGATTCTCGCGGGGCTCGGCCCGCCCACCGGTCGGGGGGCGCCGTTGCGTTACGTGCGGTTGAACAGTTCCGTCAGCGCGCCGCAGTGGGCCACGAGCGGGCGGGTCTTCTACGGTAATGACTGGATGGGCCCGCCCCCGGAAGGCAACTGGCCGTACATCCTCGGCGGGCGCGATGTGCGCACGCCTTCCCCGGCTGTGCTCACCTCCTATCATCAGGCCGGTTACCTCACCAACCTGACGGTCGCGGACTTATCGGAGCTTTATCGCGCCGAAGGGGTCGATCTGTCACTGCCCCAAGCCCCGAAAGGCGTCGTCCGCCACCTGCTCGAAGGCGGGCCTTCACTGGCCCCCCCGATGGCCGGGACCGCCGGGTTCGCCCGACTGTTCGGGCAACCGCGCCCGCCGTACGAACCAAAGTCCGATAAAGTCCGGGAACTCGCCTCCCGGATCAACCCGCTCACGGCCCCTGCCGATCAAACAGTAAGTACCGCTCCCTGAAACTGTAAGACACACCTCGAAGGAGACTCGTCATGCGAAACACGCTTCCCTTGACGTTCTGCTTGATCGTGATTCTTTCCGCCGCGTTTGCCGGGTGCATCCGCGACAAGACGATGCCGCCGGGGGAGGTGAGGACGGATCCGATCTCCAAGACCGCGTATCCGCAGCAGGTCGCGCTTGAACGGCTGGAGAGCTACGTGGTCTCCGGCGACCCGACGGTGCTCGCGTCCACGGAGCACCCGCTGAGCGTCGAGGTTCCGCTGCGCGCCATCAGCAACCAGCAGCTCAACGTGCAGTACCGGTTCCTTTTCTTCGATGGTCAGGGCCGCCTGCTGCGCCCCGAGCCGGACTGGCGCTTCACCACGCTCAACCGCGCGCAGCAGTACGTGCGCGGCAGCGCCCTGGACACCAACGCGATGG
>JBGTFI010000255.1:0-3986 GCA_041747335.1 Phycisphaeraceae bacterium
GTTCCGCCCTGGCCTTCGCTGACGGATGCCGAACACCGCGAAGCGCTCGAGCGGGGCAAGGCCTTCGCCGAGCGTGCGTATCAGCACGTCACCTCGAAGCTCACCGCTTCCGAAACGCGCTATTTCATGTTCTATACCGACCTCGATGCTGACGAGGCCGCCAAATGGCGAAGCCTGCTTGACCGGATGTACGACCGCATGTGCGTGATGTTCAATGTCGCGACTGGAACGAACATCTGGCGCGGCAAGGCCGCGGTGTTCGTCTTCAAGCAGGAGGCCGACTACCGCAAGTTCGTCGATGTGATGCTCAACGCCTCGGCCGGACAGTCCGCGGGCATCTGCCAGCAGCGCGGTGACGGCGAGGTCACCATCGCGTTCTACCGTCAACCGCGCGACATGGAGTTCGCGAACATCCTGGTGCATGAGTCGTCGCACGGGTTCCTGCATCGGTACCGCACGCCTGCCCCGGTCCAGAGCTGGGCCAACGAGGGGCTGGCCGAGTGGATCGCCGCCGACCTGGTGCCGGAATCGACGCTGCCCAGGCTCCGCCGCAGCCGCGCCCGCGAAATGCTCGGGCAGTGGCGGAACATGGGCCCCTCGTTCTTCAGCGCCAGGCAGATCGTCGGGGAGCAGTACGGGATCGCCTTTACTTTCACGGAATTTCTGATCAACGCCGACCGCGCCCGATACGTCGAGTTCATCAACGGTTGCAAGGCCGGGCTGGACTCGGTCAACAGTCTCGAACGCGCGTACGGCGCGCCGCTCGCGGAGATCGTGCGGGCGTACGGCAAGTCGATGGGTGTCGACAATCTCACCCCCGGCGGATAAATCCGATCGCGGAGGTTTCCTTTCCGCGTTCATTCGCTAGACTACCGGGCCGGGTTGAAGCCCAGGCTGCCGTTTGGCCTGGGCGATGTGTTTTCAAGGATGATGGAGCGTCCATGACGGCAACGATCAGCAGAACCGCCTCGACGGCGAACCTCCCCGCCCCCGCCGCCCGCAACGACCGGCTTATGGTCAGACAGAGCGCCATACACGGGCTGGGCCTCTTCGCCGCCCGGCGCATCCGCAAGGGAACGATCATCGGAAGGATCGAAGGGCGGTTGTCGAGGCGCAACGGTCCTCACGTGCTGTGGATCGCCGATTCCTACGGGATCGAGGTGACCAACGAGCTGCGGTACATCAACCACTCGGACACCCCCAACGCCTGCTACTACGACGACGCGACGGTCGTCGCGCTGCGCACGATCCAGGCGGGCGAAGAGATCACCCATAACTACGAGGGGGATGTGCAGGGATAGACAGTTAGAATCAGTGGGGGCGAGAGTCCCGCCCGCCATTGCGGTGAAGCCGCAAGGTTTCTTTCGGTGGTCACAGGCAGCGCCCGGTCGCTTCTCAGGCCTTCGGCCTGATGGCGGGCGAGACGCCCGCCCCACTTGGATCACGGGTCATCACTTGAGAAATAAAACCGTCCGCCCGCGAAAGTCTGGTTTGCGCGGCGAAACGGTGTGTAGTTGGCGGGTCGGGATAACGAGCCTCGTGTGGCGGTCGATCCCGAGCCGGTCACATTCTCGATTCGCCGCAAACCTACAACCATAATCCTTGCCGGGCCAGTGAACGGAATGATCTTTCTAACCTCCGCCCGTGGCGGGTGGTTGGGGCGGAGGCCGGGCGCCGCCCCAGTTTCGAGGGAACCGCTGCCGTCCCATCCACCGTTACGATCCCTCTATAGTATGGGCGTGCTCGGCCCGGCGCGGTCGTCGCGATCGCGCCGCCAACGTGCCTTTTGAGGAATGCTGCGTGATGAAGCACGCTTACGTATGGGTGGCGATCGGGGCGACGGTCGCGGTCATTGGCGCGGCGGTGGCCTACCGATCGGCGACCGCGCCGCCGACCCCTGAGTTTGCCCAACCCCCCGCTTCCCCCATCGCTCCGGACGCGGCGGCGAGTGATCTTGCCCATACCGCTCCCGCCCAGGCCCCTCCTCCCCCTTCGTCCGGGGAGCTGCGCCTGCCGGACGGCCGACCGCTCCCGACGGTCGATACCTCGGCGATGGTTCCCCTGATCGTGCGTTACTGCGGTTCATGCCATAAGACCCCCCCCGCGGACATCCTTCCCAAACGCGCCTGGGTCGAAGTCGTTGTGCCGGAGATGGTCGCCAACTGGCTGCCCACCGTCGGCATCCTGCTGACGCAGGATCAGGGTGAGCAGCTCATGGCCTGGTACGCGAAGCTCGCCCCGGACGAGCTCGATCCGCTGCCCTATGGGCCGGGCGCCTCCCCCATCGCCTTCGAGCCCGCGGCCATCGGTGGACGCGGATTCCTTACGCCGATGGTCTCAAACGTCAAGATCATCGATCTCTACGGCGACGGACAGAACGAGATCATCGTCACGGATACCGAGCTGCACCGCGTCAGCGTCCTGGAGCGCGACGGCGACGTCTGGAAGGAGACCACCATCGCGGAGATTCAGGCGCCCGTCCATGCGGAGGTCTTCGATGCGGATGGTGACGGCAAGCTCGACATCCTCGTCGCCGCCCTCGGTCAGCTCATGCCCACCGACGAACCGATCGGCTCGGTGACGCTGCTCAGGCAGGTCGAACGCGGGCGATTCGAGCCTCAGACCATCGCCGCGAACATCGACCGCGCCACCGACGCCCGTCCCGCGGATGTCAACGGTGACGGACGCATCGACTACATCGTCGGCATGTTCGGTTGGCGGGAGTCCGGCGGGATCGACTGGTACGAGCAGCTTGAAGACGGCACGTTCGAGCGGCACATCATCTCCGAGCAGCACGGCGCGATCCGCCTGGAGACCACCGACCTTAACGGCGACGGTCTGATCGACTTCGTCGTCCTGCTCGCGCAGGAGTTCGAGCAGGTCATCGCCTTCATCAACACGGGGGATGACGGCTACGGCGAGCTGAGCGCGCGGTTTGAGCCGCATATTCTCTATGAAGGGCCGCATCCGATGTTCGGCTCGTCGGGGCTGATCCTGGCTGACCTCAATCAGAACGGCCGCATGGACGTGATCTTCACCAACGGAGATGCCTTCGACCTCGACAAGCACCCCAAGCCCTACCACGGCGTCCAGTGGCTGGAGAATCTCGGCGGCCAGGGCGTTCCGAAGTTCCGCTATCACGACATCGGCAGGTTCTACGGCGCGATGGCCGCGGCGGTGGGCGACCTCAACGGCGACGGACACCTCGATGTCATCGCGGTGAGCCAGTACAACGACTGGCGCGATCCAAAACGGCAGGCGCTGATCTGGTTCGAGAACGACGGACGGCAGAACTTCACCCGCCACGACCTGGGCCGGGCGGCCACGCACCTGGCGACCGTGGCCGTGGGGGACGTGGACGGCGACGGTCGGCCGGACATCGTGACGGGGACGCTCTACGCAGGCGCATGGGAAATGGATGACGACTCGCCCTTCCGCTTCCCCCCGCCTGAAGAGCGCAAGCGCCTGATGCTCTGGAAAAACCTCGGACCTGTGAAGGAGTGAGCGATGTTGGGAAGGCACGAAGGCACGAAGGCACGGAGGCACGAAGGGGGGAAGGGGACGCGGGTGCCACTGGCGGCTTGTCCGCCAGTGCAGATGTCGTGTGCCATGGTCTTGCGCAGCGTGGGCATGTGGCGATCCAGGAGACCCGTGGCTTGGGTGTTCATCACCCTCTTCCTTGCCCTGCTCAATGTCACCCCCCGCGCCTTCGCCGCCGACCGGCCGCCCAACATCATCTACATCGTCGCCGATGACCTGGGTTACGGCGAAGTGGGCGCCTACGGCCAGATGAAGATTCGCACGCCGCACATCGATCAGCTCGCCCGCGAGGGGATGCGCTTCACGCAGCACTACACGGGCGCGCCGGTTTGCGCCCCGGCGCGGTGCGTGCTGCTGACGGGGCGGCACGGTGGGCACGCCTACATCCGCGACAACCGCGAGGTCCGGCCGATCGGGCAGCACCCGATCCCGGCCGATGAGGTGAC
>JBGTFI010000256.1:0-14523 GCA_041747335.1 Phycisphaeraceae bacterium
GACGCGCAACGGGATGCTCCACGCGATCGCGGCATGGAAGGCGGCGGGGCTTTCGTTCGCGCCCCACGCCGTGGCGATCACCGGCGAAGGCTCGAAGCTCGACCGGCAGGCGCACGATGAAAAGTGGCTGGCGCGTTTTCCCATGTGGGACTGGGTCGGCGGGCGCACCAGTGAGACCAGCGCCGTGGGCCTGCTCCCCGCGGCGCTACAGGGACTGGACATCGAAGCCCTGCTCGAAGGCGCCGCCGACTGCGATCAGGCCACGCGCTCCCGTGACACCGCGCAGAACCCCGCGGCCCTCATGGCCCTGATGTGGCATCACGCCACGAACGGCCGGGGCGAGAAGGACATGGTCGTCCTGCCCTACAAAGACCGGCTGCTGCTGCTGAGCAGGTATCTCCAGCAGCTCATCATGGAATCGCTGGGCAAGCGATTGAATCTCAAAGGCGAGCGCGTGGACCAGGGCCTGGCGGTGTACGGCAACAAGGGCTCGACCGATCAGCACGCCTACGTCCAGCAACTGCGTGACGGCGTCCACAACTTCTTCGTCACGTTCATCCGCGTGCTCGAATCCGGCGGAGAACCGCTCGAAGTCGAACCCGGTGTCACCGCGGGGGATTACCTGCACGGGTTGTGGCTGGGGACGCGGGAGGCGCTTTACGAGAACGGCCGCGAGTCGATGACGATCACCATCCCCCGCGTCGATGCGCGGCGGGTGGGGGCGCTGATCGCGCTCTTTGAGCGCGCGGTGGGTTTCTACGCCTCGCTGATCGGGATCAACGCCTACCATCAGCCGGGCGTCGAAGCGGGGAAGAAGGCCGCCGGCGCGGCGCTCGAACTTCAGAACCGGGTTCTCGCGGCCCTGGGAGATCAGGCTCGAAGCGCCGACGAAATCGCCGCCGCCATCGGCGCGCCCGAACAGTCCGAGGCCGTGCATCTGCTGCTTGAACATCTGGCCGCGAACGCGCGCGATGTGAAGGCGGGCTGCGGTGCCGACGGTGAAACCGTGTACGCGGCTTCAGATCCGAAGAAAAATCCGCTGACGGTATAGCCAGTACAGGATCAGCCACATCACCAGCAACACCGCCGTGCGGCGAAACATCGACTCGTACGCTTCGCCGAACAGGAGGAATACCTCAGCCCCGAAGTGCGTCCGCAGGGTGCTGACGATCCACCCGCTCGTCACCCACGTCATCACGTAGATCGTGATCGAGTTCATTCCCACCACCACGCCCGGAAACGCCCACGCGCGCCGGCCCCAGAGATCGATCACGACATAGAACGCACTGAGGATCAGCACCGCCCAGCCCGTCGAATAGATCGTCCAGCTCGGGGTCCAGAGGCGTTTGACGACCGGGCAGATGCCCAGCGCCCCCAGCATCCATCCGACGAGCAGCCCCGCGCACCCGGCCACCGCCAGGATCATCGCCTTGCGCCGCGCAGGCCGGTCCGTCCGCAGCTGCTCCCCCGTAATCAGCCCGAAGATCATCGTCGCCAGCGAGGGGATGAAGCTCAGCGTCTGGTATCCGCCGCTGTTGAACTTGAAAGGCTCGCTGCGCGGGAAGAGGTTCAGAAACCACACGTCGAAATAGTGCGCGGGGTTGGCGTTGAGGTTCCACGCCGCGCCAAAGCCGTCGAGGTGGTGCTCCCAGCCGGGTTTGGCGCCGTTGGCCGCCAGATCATAACCCTCTCCCGGCGCGGGCCAGAACGCGAAGAGCGCCCAGTAGCCCGCCAGGATGCCCAGGGCCGCGCCCCATTGCACCCGCGCGGGGCGATCCCAGAGCAGGAAGAGGAACACGTACCCCAGACCGATCTGGGTGATGACGTCCTCGAAGGTCCAGTTCGTCTCACCTCGGCCGTTCGATCGCAGGAAGACCCCCAGCAGCACGAGGATCGCCGCCCGAAGCGATGCGTGCCCGAGCATCTGAGGCCAGGTCTGCCCCCTGGCCTTGCGTCCGGCGTAGGAGTACGCCATCGCCACCCCGACCATGAGCATGAACGCCGGTTGAATCAGATCCCACGCCGAACACCCGACCCAAGGCACGTGCTCCGTGTGGTAGTCAAGAAGCCGCCACAGTGCGCTGTCGGAATGGTGACGCGCGACGTGCGACACCCCCAGCCCGCCCGAGGCCATCGCCAGCATCGTGAACCCACGATAGGCGTCGAGAGAGACTAACCGGGTTGTGGCGGGCCTGGTTTCGATGGGAAGTGAATGATCCCCGATGGGCGGACCCCGATCAAGCCCGCGGACGGCGGCGGCGGGAAAGCGCTCCCGCGCAAGCCAATCCCAGCAGCGCGAGGGCCCCCGGCTCCGGAACCCCGACGATCGCCTCAAGCAGCGCCAAGTCGGCTGCGTCGAGCACCCCGTCAAGGTTCATGTCCGCCACCACCGGGTGAATGCCCGGATACTGCTGGCGGAACTTCGCCACATCCGTCGTCGCCAGACGGATCGGATGGAGATCCTCCACCGTCAGAAGCCCGTCCCCGTTGAGGTCGCCCCGCCGGTAGCCAGTCAGTTCCGCCAGGTAGACCGTGGCGTCCCACTGTCCGTCCTCGGTGTCTCCGATGATCAGCGTCACCAGGTTGTCGGACGGATCGACCAGCGCGGCGAACGTGTGCACCAGCGGCTGCCCGAACTGCCCGCTACCGAGAATCCCGTCCAGCTCCGTCCCGGGATTGACGAGCATCGAGGCGTGGTTGATGTTGATGGGCAGCGCCGGCTCGCCGGCCCCGGCGCTCACCAGCGCCCGGTTCGTCCCGTTGACGTACACCCCGAACGCGTCCACGAACCGGCTGCCCACGAACTCCGGGAACTCCTCGCTTCCGAACACCACGTTGATGTAGACCGCGTCGAATCCGGGCTTCATGTCAAAGCGGATGTCGAGCTGCGTCACGTCGAAATGGCGGAAGTCGGCGGGTTGGGCGGGGTTGTTGTCGTCCAGCGGGTCGAGCAGGGCGTCCTGTTCCGGGGTCGCCAGGACGCCCATCGCCCCCGGATTGACATTCAGCGGATCCAGCGGAACCGCGGGGGTGCTCTTGGTCTTCAGCGCGTAGTTGGTCGTCAGCGACTGGAACCGGTTCTCTCCGTCCCCGTAGCTCGCCACGTCGCCGGTGCTCAGGATGATCCCCGCCCCGATCCCGTACGTCTGCGAGGGGTTTGTGAACGTGCCCGTCGACGAAAACGTCGAAATCTCCCCGTCGTTGGTGTTGTCCCGCCCGTCGGTGATGAAATGTCCCGCCAGACTCGTACTCACGCTCGACTGGTTGATGCCCCCCGTGGGTTTGAGCAGCGCCGCGGTCAGAACCTGCGCGTCCGCCACCTGCGTCACGACAATGGCCCGTGCCTGACCTGCGAAACAACCACCAACCACCAACCCAAGCGTGAGCGTGACGGGCAATCGCGAACGCACGTTTCTCCTCCGTTCCGGCGCACAGCCACGACACGCCTCTCACACTTGCTGGATCGAGTCGGCCTGGGGCGTCGCTTGCCGGCCTGGGAAACTCTGGGGCCTCCCGATCGACCGGCGGGGTGGGATTCTTACACCTGCTGACATTATTGCGAAATGCCCCCCCGTTGTCAATAAAATATTTATAAGTCCTTTGAGACCCTCGTTCACGCCCCCCTCCACCCGTCCCATCCCCGCAGCCCCCCTACGCGCTGTACGTCACCGCCCGCACCGCCTCCACGATCTTCCTCGCGTTCGGGAGCGTTCGTTGCTCCAGCGCTCGCGCGTACGGCGCGGGGACGTCGTCCGCGTTCACCCGGAACACGTGGTTGTCCAGATCGTCCATCGCACGCTCATACACCTGCGAGGCGATCTCCGAAGCCACCGATGCGAACGGCCAGGTCTGGTCCACCACCACGCAGTAGTTGGTCTTGCGGACCGAGCGGACGATCGTCTCAATGTCCAGAGGACGAACGGTTCGCGGATCGATCACCTCGCAGTGGATCCCCTCCTTCTCAAGTTCCTCCGCCGCCTCCAGCGCGAAATGCATCGGTCGGCCCAGCGCCACGATCGTGCAGTCCGCCCCCTCCTTCACCACCGCCGCCTTCCCGAAGGGGATCGTAAAGTCATCGTTTTCTTCAGAGGGTGGAGGCGCCCAGCGGCCGTCCGAGAGGTAGCGTGAGAAGTCCTTATCCCCGCGCGCGCCCAGGCCCAGCATCCGCTCGGACTCGAGGAAGAACACCGGATCGTTGTCCCGGATCGCCGTCTTGAGAAGTCCCTTGGCGTCTCGCGGCGTCGCGGGGATGGCCATCTTCAGCCCCGGAACGCTGGCGAACATGCTCTCGACCGACCACGAATGCGTCGATCCGAGCTGCCCGCCGGCTCCGTTGTTCCCGCGGAAGACGATCGGGATCGGAAACTGCCCCCCGGACATGTACAGCATCTTCGGCGCGTTGTTGATGATCTGATCCGCCGCCACCAGGCAGAACGACCAGCTCATGAACTCGATGATCGGCCGAAGACCGCACATCGCCGCCCCGACGCCCAGCCCGGAGAACCCCGTTTCGCTGATCGGGGTGTCCACCACCCGCCGCGGACCGAACTCCTCGAGCATCCCCTGCGACACCTTGTACGCGCCGTTGTACTCCGCCACCTCCTCGCCCATGAGGAAGACGCGGTCATCCCGACGCATCTCCTCGACGAGCGCCTCACGAAGGGCTTCACGGTATTGAATCTTGCGGGTCAATTCGGTTCCTTGATTCCAGGAGGCAATCGTTCAGACGAAAAGCCGCTCCAGCGGAATGGTCAGCCCCGCAAACGCGGTCGGCAGCACCTGCTTGCCCCTCTGGGCCTGGGTGTCTTCAACGTACGTGTCCCCCCTGAGCACCAGACATCGCAGCGACCGGTCGATATAGCTGACGATCCAGTAGTGGGGCACCCCGAACCCCGCGTACTGCTCGCGTTTGAAACGCTCATCGTGCGCCTCGTGCCCCTCGCTGACCGATTCCACCACCAGCGTCGGGGGAACGACCAGGCTGCCCACCCGCCCGGCCGCGGCGTCGGCGGGCCTGGCATGGGCGCGCTGGCGGGCCATATCCTCGCGTGTCAACAACACCGCATCCGCGACCAGAACCCGATTCCTGTCCAGCACCAGATCGACCTCGGTTGCCGTGTAGACCACTTCACCCAGGGCCTCGAAGTGCTGTTCGAGCAGGTGGACAAGTTTCCCCATCGGGGCCGAATGATCGAACATCGCTGCGGGCATGACGGCCAGCACTCCGTACACGATCTCATACCGCCCCGATTCCCACTGCCGGCGCAGCGCGGGATCGTCCAGATCCTCCACGGACCACCCGGTCGTGCCCGGGCGAAACTCTCGGGATGATTCGGTCGGCGCGATCATCACACCTTACTCCGCCCCGCCTTCCCCCAGCGCATCCTTCATGATCTGAGGCAATTCCCCCTTCACGTACGGGCCGAACGGCTCGTCGTACACGTCCGTGTACAGCTCCTCCTCCGGCGTGTCGGGCGCTTCCTCCGCGTACTTGATCGCATCCAGCGCCGTGCGCTTGGCCTGGTCGTCCAGCTCGTCGATCTTCTCCTGCGTCGCCAACTCCCGCTCGATCAGGCGGTTCACCAGGCGGTTGATCGGATCGCCCTTCTGGTACTCATCCACCTCGTCCTTGCTGCGGTACTTCTGCGGGTCCGACATCGAATGACCCTTGTACCGGTACGTCACCGCGTTCACGAAGCACGGCCCATCACCCGCGTCCTCGCGCCCCAGCGCCTTGCTCGTCGATCCGCGCGTCCTGGCGATCTCCCGCGAGAACACGTCAAACGTGTCCAGAACGTCCATCCCATCGCACTGCGCGTAACGCATCCCGTAGGCCGCGGCTTTCTTTGATAGATCGTCCGCCGCCGATGTGCCCCGGTGGATCGACGTCCCCATCGAGTACATGTTGTTCTCGACCACGAACAGGATCGGAAGCTTCCAGATCGCCGCCAGGTTCATCGCCTCATGGAACGCCCCCTGATTGAGCGCCCCGTCCCCGAGGTAGCACAGCGTGACGGTATCCTCCCCGCGGTATTGCGCGGCGAACGCCAGCCCCACCCCCAGCGGACACTGCCCCCCGACGATCGCGTGCCCGCCGTACATGTGGTTCGGGCGGTCGAACATGTGCATCGACCCGCCCTTGCCCTTGGCGCACCCCGTGATCTTCCCGTACATCTCGGCCATGCAGTAGCGCGGATCCATCCCCCGCGCCAGCGCATGCCCGTGATCGCGGTAGGCCGTGATGATCGGATCGTCCCGCCGCGCCGCGGCGATCGAACCGACCGCCGTCGCCTCCTGCCCGATGTACAGGTGGCAGAACCCCCCGATCTTCGCCTGCTGATAGGCCTGGGCGCAGCGCTCCTCGAACCGCCGGATCAGCATCATCTGCTTGAGCAGGCCCAGCAGCGCTTGGGCGTCCAGCCCGTCGGAGGGGCGCATCTTGGGGGTTCCCGTGGGTGTGGCGCGGGCGGCCGTGGTCATCACTGGGCTCAAGGTCGGTGCTTCTCGCGGTTCAGGAGGGTTTGGATCGGCCGGCATCCCGCCCCCGCGCCGCGACCCGGCAGCGCCTGGGGGCATCGTCACGACGCTCCCGGAAGTTTAGGGGTGGTGCGACCCCTCAGCAAGTATCCACGCCTTCCCCCCGCCCCTCCCTGTGGAGCGCACCGGCCGCCTGTACGTCAAACCCATTGTCTGGCCGTGGATATATCACTACCGGCCGTGTCCTTCCTCTCCCCCATTGGCGAACTGGACCTCTTCGCCATCCCTTTGCCGCCCGCCCGGTGAGCGGTTACACTCTCGCCCCTTGCGGCAGTGCATGTTTCGGCAAGCGGGTTCACGCCGGAGATCAGGGTTGTCACAGCGTCGATCAGTTCGCCTCGCGCCGGCTCTCGCCGCCGCCATGCTCGCCCTATGGGCCGTCGCGTTCGCCCTCGCCCAGGGAGTCGATCCGCAGGGCCGGCCGGTCCACAGCGTCCAGGTCGTCGGACTGCGACAGGTCCCCCTGGCGCTCGTCGAGAACCAGATCCGCCTCCAGCCCGGACAACCCTACGACAGCGCCATCGTCCAGCAGGACATCGTCCGCCTGACGCACCTGGGCCGCTTCAACACCGTCGAAGCACGATTCGAGCAGCGCCCCGACGGGTCACTGGATGTCTTCTACGTCGTCGCCGAGCAGGCGCTCCTGAGCGATGTTCAGGTTTCGGGAAACAAGAAACTCAACGACGCCGAGCTCCTGGGCAAGGTGCTCCTGCGCGCCGGCGACCCGGTCGACCCCTTCCTCATCGAACGTGGCATCCAGCGCATCGAACAGGCGTATCAGGAGGCCGGATACTTCGCCACCAGCGTCTCCTTCGATCAGGAGCTCCTGCGCGACAGCGGCATCCTCCTCTACCAGATCCGCGAGGGCCTCAGTCCCCGCATCCGCCGCGTCCGCTTCGAGGGCAACCAGGTCTTCACCGACAGCCAGCTCAAGAGCAAGATCCAAACCAACACCTACATTCTCCTGTTTCGAAAAGGCGAACTCAACCGCGAGCGCGTCCGCATCGACGCCTCGCTCATCCGCGACTTCTACCGTCAGGAGGGATACCTCGACGCCCAGTGCGGCGGCGAGGTGAGCATCTCCGACAACCTCGAAGACGCCGAAGTCGTCTTCCACATCGAAGAGGGAAGACGCTACACCGTCCGCTCCATCCGTGTCGAGGGCAACCAGGTCTTCGCCACGGAGGACATTCTCAGCGAGATTCCCCTGAAAGTCGGCGATGTCTACACCCTCCAGCGCGAGCGCGACAGCGAGAGGCGTGTGCTGGACCTCTACGGCAAGCTCGGATTCATCTCCGCGCGTCTGCGCAAGACCGACGGAACCAGCGGGGTCGATCGTCTGTTCATCCGTGACTCGGCGGAGGTGGACGCGGTGGTCCGCATCGAGGAGGGCGTCGCCTCCACCGTCGGGAAAGTCACGATTCAGGGCAACAGCCAGACCAAGGACTCGGTCATCCTCAGGCAGATGCGCGGGATCGAACCGGGCAGGCCCTTCGACGGGGTGGGACTGCGCACCACCCAGGACAGGCTCACGCAGTCCGCCCTGTTCCACGAAGCCAACGTCACCGTCCTGGGTCAGCCGGAGGATCCGCTGCGCGATGTGCTCGTGGAGGTCGATGAGCGGAACACCGGCCGGCTGAGCTTCGGCGCGGGCATCAATTCCGACGCGGGCGTCGCCGGACAGGTCAGCATCGAACAGAGCAACTTCGACATCGCGGACTTCCCCGAGACCTTCCGTGAGTTCCTCACGGGCAGGGCCTTCCGCGGCGCGGGGCAGTATTTCTCCATCGTCCTGCAGCCGGGCGATCAGTACAGCCGCTACTCGATCAACTTCCGCGAGCCTTACCTGCTCGACAGCAACTTTTTCCTGAGCGCTTCGTCCTTTTTCTTCGACGACCGACGGGAGGACTGGGACGAGGAGCGCTTCGGAGGGTCCATCGGATTCGGGCAGCGCTTCGGGGATGTCTGGTCCGGGCAGATCCGGGTCGGGGCCGAGAACGTCGAGATCTCCGACATCGACGACGACGCCCCCGTGGACGTCTTCGACGTCGAGGGAAACAACCTGGTGACCGAACTGGGGCTGATCCTCACACGTAACACCACGGACAGCCGGCTGTTCCCCACCCGCGGGAGCATCTTTACCGCCGGTATCGGCCGCGCGGGCGCCCTGGGAGGGGACTTCGACTTCACCCGCGTCACCGCCCGGCTTCAGAAGTTCTGGACCGTCCATGAGGACTTCTTCGAACGAAAGACCGTTTTATCGACCCGGATCGAGTTCGGCGTCATCCTCGAGGAGGATGAAGCTCCGTTCTTCGAACGCTTTACGGCGGGCGGCCATCGAACCTTCCGCGGATTCGAGTTCCGCGGTGTCGGTCCTCGTGGGATCCGGGCCGACACCGAAACGCGCGGGGACGACCCCGTCGGCGGCGACTGGCTGTTCCTCTTCGGCGTGGAATACAACTTCCCCGTTTTTCAGGACATCCTGCGAATCGTCCTGTTCACCGACACCGGAACCGTCCAGGATGATGTCGGGTTCGACGAATACCGCGTCTCCATCGGCGCCGGCGTACGGATCAAGATCCCCTTCCTCGGCGAGGCCCCCTTCGCCCTGGACCTGGCCTATCCGATCATCAAGGAAGAAGACGACGAGGAACAGTACTTCAGCTTCTCCCTGGATGTGCCGTTCTAGTCAAGGGGGGCGGTTCGATCGGCGCCCTTGGGCTGTCCATCCTCCCTCCGCCCCGATATGCTGTTGGGTTGCCATGTGATCGGACCATGACCGGATCCCCCGGCGGTTTGATTCTTCCGGCCCGCGAAACCGAATTGTCGATACTCACACGACCGAAGGAGACCCCGCGATGAACCTCAACCGAATGATCGTTCTGATGACCGGCGCCTGCATCATGGTGGGCGTGATGAGCTGGGCCACCGCCAGCGCCGTGAACAAGCTCGCCGCCCGGCAGACCGCCGTGGCCGTCGTCAGCGTCGGCGACGTCTTCAACGCCATGGAGGAAAAGACCGCCATCGAGGCCACCCTCCAGCGCCGAAAGGATGAGCTCGAGGCCTACAAGAACCAGAAGTCCGATGAGATCCGCGACATCCAGGCGGAAATGCAGCTGCTCAACCGCGCCAGCCCCGAATACAAGGCCAAGGAGCTCGACGTCCAGCGCAGGGCGTTCATGCTCAAGGCCGAGCTCGAACTCCAGGCCGCGCTGCTCAACCGCGAAAACTCCCTGCTCAAGGAAGCCCTGTACCGCAAAATCCTCGCCGCCGTCGCCGAGGTCGCTCAGGCGGAAGGCTACGACGTCGTCCTGTTCAAGGAAGGCGAACCCAACTTCCCCAATGACAATCCCCAGCAGATCAACACCCTCGTCGAACTGCGAAAGGTGCTCTACAACGCCAACGATCTGGACATCACCCCGAAGGTCCAGACCGTCATCAACAACCGCTACAAGCAGGGCAGGTGACGATCGCGGCGGCTTGCGGCTAAAATGCTCCGGCGTCAACGCCCGGCGCCGGGCCGTGGCTGCCGACCGGATGATGACCCCGCCTCCGTCCACCACCCATGCCGACCACCCAACAGATCGCCCAGGAGGTGCGTGGCCGACTGGTCGGCGATGGTTCCCTGCCCATCCAGAGCGTCGCCTCGCTCGATGAAGCGGCGCCCGGGCAGATCACTTTCCTGCGAGACCTCGCAAACGACCTCGCCTGGCAACGCTCCAGGGCCTCAGCGGCGCTGGTGCCCGAATCCTTCTCCGCCGCCGCTCAGCCACCCGGGCGGGCGGTGATCCTCACCTCCGACGTCGATCTGGCCCTCATCCGCGTCCTCGAACTCTTCGCCCCCCCGCTCGATCGCCCCCCGCTGGGCATCGATCCGGGGGCCTGGGTCGATCCCTCTGCCTCGATCGCCCTCGACGCCTCCATCGCCCCGGGGTGCCGCATCGGTCCGGGGGTTCGGATCGGCCCGCGCTCGATCCTTCACGCCGGCGCGGTCCTGATGGCCGAGGTCGTTATCGGAAGCGATACCGAAATCCACCCCGGTGTCGTCATCCGCGACCGCTGCCTCATCGGCGACCGAGTCATCATCCACCCCAACGCCGTCATCGGGGCCGACGGGTTCGGGTATCACCCCTCCCCCGACGGTAAAGCCCTGCTCAAGGTTCCCCACATCGGGATCGTGCGTATCGGACACGATGTCGAGATCGGCGCCGGAACCTGCATCGATCGCGCCAAGTTCGGCGCGACCGAGATCGGCGACGGTTGCAAGATCGACAATCTCTGCCAGATCGCCCACAACTGCCGTCTGGGACGCTGCTGCGTTCTCGCCGGGCAGGTCGGCCTGGCGGGGAGCGTCACCCTCGGTGACGGCGTCGTGATGGGCGGAAAAGTGGCCGTCAAGGACCACATCTCCATCGGCGCGGGCGCCATGCTCGCCGCCTGCTCCGCCGTCATGGACGACATCCCCCCCGGTGCCAAGTGGGGCGGGTATCCCGCCCAGGATGCGCGCGTCGCTTTGCGGGAGCACGCCGCGATCCGTAAACTGCCGGAGCTGGTCCGCGAATTGCAGAAAGAGCTCAAAGCCGGCCGGGCGCAGCGCGATCCCCAGCCGCGCTGAGCGCCCTTCACCGACTCGTTCCGACAGACCACCGCGGGCGGGCGCCGATCATCGACCGGGATTCCGATTCCTGACACCTCATGGAAAGCCAGAAGTCCATCGCGGCGGTCGCGACGCTGTTCGGTCGAGGCCTCTTCACCGGCGCCCCGGCGCGCGTCCGGTTTCATCCCGCCCCCATGAATCAGGGCGTCGTGTTCGTCCGTGAAGACCTCGGCGGGGCCGAGATCCCCGCACTCGTCACGCACGTCGTCAACCGCCCCAGGCGAACCGCGCTCTCAAGCGGCGACGCCACCATCGAAACCTGCGAACACGTCCTGAGCGCTGTCGCCGCCCTGGGCATCGACAACCTCCTCGTCGAGGTGGACGGGCCGGAGCTTCCCGCCATGGACGGTTCGGCCAGGCCCTTCGTCGACGCCCTGCTCGACGCCGGCATCGCCGATTGTGGCGGCGAGAAACGCCCCTTTGTCGTCACCCGCCCCACCGTCGTTCGAGACGGCGATGCCCTGGTCGCCGCGCTGCCGAGCGAGAGGCCGATGATGCAGATCGTCTACGAACTCGATTACGGCGATCACCAACCGCTCGGAAGACAGCTCAAGGTCTTCGACCTTGTCAACGGCGCGTACATCGACGAGATCGCCCCGGCACGTACTTTCGTCCTCGAAGCCGAGGCCCAGGCCCTGCGCCTTCAGGGCCTCGGAACACACCTGACCCCCGGAGACCTCCTGGTTATCGGCAACGACGGCCCTCTGGGTGACAACGCCCTGCGATTCGAGGACGAACCCGTCCGCCACAAGATCGTCGACCTCATCGGCGACCTCGCCCTCCTGGGTGCGCCGATCCACGGCAAGATCGTCGCCTGCAAGTCCGGCCACCGACTCAACCACCGCCTGGCGCGCGAGCTGCTCACCCAGCTCGAAGGTCGAAAGCGGCAGGATCTCGCCCTGCGCGAGAACTCACTCGATGTCCGCAGGCTCCTCAAGATCATCCCGCATCGCTACCCCATGATGCTCATCGACCGCGTCGTCGAGATCGAAGGCAACGAACGCGCCGTCGGCATCAAGAACGTGACCATTAATGAGCCGTTCTTTCAGGGCCACTACCCCGGCGTCCCGATCATGCCGGGCGTACTCATCGTCGAGGCAATGGCCCAGCTCGGCGGTGTGCTCGTCGGCCAGAACCTCCAGCACACCGGAAAGCTCGCCGTCCTCCTGAGTCTCGACCGCGTCAAGCTCCGCAAACCCGTCACCCCCGGCGACCAGCTCATCCTCGAAGCACGCTCCATCCGCGTCCGAACCCGCATCGCCCACGTCCGATGCAAAGCCTACGTCGCCGAGGAGGTCGCCGCCGAGGCCGAAATCAAGTTCATGCTCGTGGATGATGAACAGGAGTAGCGCGAAGCATGTCGAATGCACCGATGTCGAATGCACGAAGGGACAGGGACGAGCGCTCCGCATGGCGGTGATCCATCCCACATCCGTCGTCGATGAAGGGGCGAATCTGGCCGAGGATGTCCACGTCGGTCCGCATTGTTATGTCGGCCCGCACGCAACCCTCGGCCGGGGATGCCGCCTCATCAGCCACGTCGCCATCCTCGGCCGCACCACCCTGGGCGAACACAACACCCTCTGGCCTCACGCCACCCTGGGCGCCCAGCCGCAGGATCTGAAGTACCACGGCGAGGAGACGCAGCTGCACATCGGAAACCACAATCAGTTCCGTGAGAACGTCACCATCCACCTGGGCACCGAGAACGGCGGGGGCGTTACCCGCATCGGGAACGACAACCTCATCATGGTCGCCGCCCACGTCGCCCACGACTGCTGCATCGGCGACCACGTCGTCATCGCCAACGCCTCGCTCCTCGCCGGTCACGTCCACGTGCAGGATCACGCCGTCATCTCCGGCGCCACCGCCATTCAGCACTACGTCACCATCGGGCAGTACGCCTACATCGCGGGCATGACCCGCGTCGTCCAGGATGCCCCGCCCTTCATGGTCGTCGAGGGCAACCCCGCGCGCGTTCGTGGCGTCAACACCATCGGCCTGGAACGACACCGTTTCGACCCGCAGACCGTCGAACGACTCAAGGAAGCCCACCGCCGCCTCTATCGCGGCGACGAACAGCCCTCGCTTGCCGTCATGGGAGAACACATCGCCCGCCTCGAAACCGATTACCCCGAGGACGAGTGCCTCACCCTGCTCACCGCCTTCCTCAAGAACATGGCCGGAGGTTTCTACGGCCGATACCGCGAAGCCGCCCGCGCCGACAACCGCAGACGTGCCACACCAAGGTAGACCGCCGGGTGCCTGTGGCAAAGCGAAGCGTGCCACAGCGCCGCGTGCCCCGGGACGGCTTGTCCGTCAGTGCCAGTGGACAGGCTCCCCGCTGATCCTCCAACTCCGCGCTGGACCTCCCCGCTTCCGGGAGGCTACACTACCGCAACTTTCCCGCATCAGCATCACTCTCTCGACCCAGGAGAAGACCACCATGACCCGCCCCACACCGCGATTCGCCCTGGCTGCCCTGCTTGCCATCGTCACCCTCTGCCTCGCCCCGGCCGCACTGCTCGCCGCCGACTGGCCGAACTGGCGCGGACCGGCCCAGAACGGCTCAAGCCCCGAGACCGGCCTCCCCGCCACCTTCTCCAAAACCGACAACGTCAAGTGGATCTACGACCTGCCCGGCGCCAGCGCCTCCACACCGGTCATCGTCGGCGACCGCGTCTTCATCAGCACCATCGGCCAGGCCTCCAAGGAACTCTTCGCCGTCTGCCTCGACCGCAAGACCGGCAAGGAGCAGTGGCGGCAGTTCATCGCCATCGGCCCGGATTCAGATGATCGCTCCAACAAGGCCTCGCCTTCTCCCGCCACCGACGGCGAAATCGTCGTCTTCTTCTATGGTTCCGGAGACCTGGCGGCCTTCAAGGTCTCCGGCGAACCCCTCTGGCAGCGCAACATCCAGCAGGATTACGGCGACTTCGCTTTCCTATGGACGTTCAGTTCGAGTCCGCTGCTGCACAAGGGCAAGCTCTACCTCCCCGTCATGCAGCGCGACGTGCCCGTCCGCGGCCGCGGCGCCGCCGACGGCGGACCGATCCTCTCCTACCTCCTCGCCATCGATCCCAACACCGGCGAAACGCTGTGGAAGCACATTCGACCGGCCGAGGCGCGTCAGGAATCGCTTGAGGCGTTCACGACGCCGCTGGCGTTCGAGTTCCAGGGACGCGAGGAGATCATCCTCGCCGGCGGCGATGACGTCACCGGCCACGACCCCGAAACCGGCAAGGAACTGTGGCGCTGGGGAACCTGGAACCCCCAGCGCATCACCCACTGGCGCCTGGTCCCCTCCCCCGTCGCCGGCGACGGCGTCG
>JBGTFI010000257.1:0-4582 GCA_041747335.1 Phycisphaeraceae bacterium
TTTGCGGCGCGTCAGCAGCAACGACGCGTGCGCCAGCGCCATTTCCTCCGCCCCGTCGATGGCGATGTTGAGCGCCTGGTCCGCAAGTTGCGACGCCCTGGCCGGGGCCTCCCACTGGCAACCGATGGCCGCGAGGAACAGCCCCCGCGCTTCCTCCAGCCGCTTCATCACCACGTGCTCGACGCTCAGCTCGAAAAGCATCCACTCCTCGAGGTGCGTATAGAGCTGCATCAGACGGTGCCGCGCCAGCTCGATGGCCAGAAGATAAGGCTCCTCCCGTTCGGGGAGCTGACAGGTCTGGAGCGTCAATTCGCCGCAGTCGCCTGCGGGGTGCTGCAGGCAGAGCGCAGCCGTACCGATCTCGCGTTTCTCACACCAGATTATCCCGTCTTCAAAGAAGACTTCCGCCCGCATCGGGCTTTGGTTGCTGTCGGCGCTGACCAGGTAGGCGTTCTGCAGCGGCCACTGCGTGGCGGGGCGCTCGTCGGTAAACACCTTGAACTTGAGCATGGCGGCGGCAACGTCGGGAAGGATCGCGAATCGTCGCGGCAGAACCCCGGCCCGCGCACGACACGATGATTATGGGCCGCGATGCCGCACGATGCAATGAACCCGCCTTCCGGCGTCGGGTGGGCGAGGAGGCGGGGGGCCGCTGACGAACCCCAGACTCCGTATTCCAGACCCCAGACTCACGTCCGCTCCAGCCACTTTTTCAGGGCGGACTTGCTCAGGCAGTTGATGGCGTCGGCTTGGGTGGCTCCGGCGCGTCGGGCGGTGAGGACGCCGTAGCGGAGTTGGTCGAGGTCGGCCTGTCCGTGGGCGTCGGTGTTGATCGAGAGCTTGACGCCGGCCTCGATGGCGGCGCGGGCGTGGGCGTCGCGAAGGTCCAGACGCCAGTGGTTGGCGTTGATTTCGAGGGCGGTGTGGGTCGCGGCGGCGGCGTGGATGACGGCGGCCATATCCGGGGAGAGTCCTTCGCGCCGGCCGATGAGTCTGCCGGTGGGGTGGCCGAGGATATCGACTTGGGGGTTCTCGATCGCCTGGATCAGGCGTCTGGTGGCGACCTTGGGTTCCTGGGAGAGGGCGGCGTGCGGCGAGGCGACCACCACGTCCAGTTCGGCCAGCAGTTCGTCGGGATAGTCGAGTTTGCCGCTGGCGAGGATGTCCACCTCCGTTCCGGTGAGCACGGTGATGGTCCCTTCGAGCTGCTTGGCGACGCGGCGGACTTCCTCCATGTGCTTGATGAGTCGCTTTTCGTCCAGACCGTTGGCCTGGGCCTGGCCTTTGGAGTGGTCCGTCACCGCGACGGTGTGGAAGCCGCGCGCTGCGGCGGCCAGGGCGAGCTCCTCGATCGTCCAGACGCCGTCGCTGGCGGTGGTGTGCGCGTGAAGCTCGGCCTGGATGTCCCCAAGCTCCAGCAAGGCCGGGAGCTTTCCTTTCTCCGCGAGGTCAAGCTCCTCGCGCCCCTCGCGCAGCTCGGGGGGGATCCAGGCCAGCCCAAGGGCTTGATAGATGTCCTCTTCGCTCTTGCCTGCGACGACCTTGTCGCCTTTGGCAAGGGCGTATTCGTTGAGTTTCATGCCCTTCCTGATGGCGCGTTCGCGCAGGAGGACGTTGTGCTCCTTCGAGCCGGTGAAGTAGAGCAGGGCGGCGCCGAACTGATCGGGGGCGACGATGCGCAGGTCCGCCTGAATGCCGCCCGCGGTCTGGGCGCTGGTGCGGATGGAGGTCTTGGTTTCTCCCTTGGCGAGCACTTCGGCGACCGGGCCGAGCTTCACGAAGGCGTCGCTGATGGGTCTGGCGTCCTTCTTCGCGGCGGCGACAAGCAGGTCCACATCGCCGATGGTGTCGCGTCCTCGGCGTAGGCTTCCGGCGTAGGCGGCCTGCTTGACCTGCTTGAGCGTTGTGAGCTGCTCGACGAACCACTCCGCCACGGGCATCGCCACCCCGATGCGCACGCGCTGGCCGGCGGTCTGGGCGAAGGCGATGCTCTTGCGGAGGTTTTCGAGTTTCTTCGCGCCCATTCCCGGAAGCTCCGCGAGCGCATCGCTCTCAAGCCTGGCCTTCAGGTCGTCGAGGCTTTCGATCCCCGCGTGTTTCCAGAAGAGGGCGATGGTTTTGGGTCCGAGGCCGGGGATGTCGAGCAGCGGGAGCAGCCCGGGGGGAACCTTGGCGAGCAGTTCCTGATGGTCTTTGATCGTTCCGGTTTCGAGGTATTCGGCGATGCGCTCAGCGGAGCCTTTGCCGACGCCCGGGAGCTTCGCCAGGGCTTTGACGTCAGGCCCTATGGCGGCGACATCGTCGGTCATCTCGCCGAGGGTTCGCGCGATGCGGGCGAAGGCGTTGACGCGGAAGCCGTCGGCATCGAGGAGCTGGAGGATGTCGGCCATCTGCTGGAAGATGTCCGCCAGTTTCTGGTTGGTCTGGGGCATGAGGAGAGCTTACCCTCATGGCATGGGGGGGAACAGGTCGGCCAGGTGGACCGCGCGGGGTCGTTGGCCGATAAACGATTCAGGCCCGGTCTCGGGCGGGATTTGCCCTGTCGCGTCATGCCGGCGCGATGCCGGGCCTTATGGTGGAGCAGGGCGTTGAAACTGAGCTTCATGACGTTTGCCTGTCCGGACTGGCGTTTCGACGCCATGATCGAGGCGGCTGGCCGAATCGGCTATCAGGGCATCGACTTCCGCTGCGACGCGGGTCACAACCACGGGGTGGAGGTGACGGCCTCGGCGCTTCGGCGCAGGGAGCTGGCGACCCGGCTTGACCGGGCGCGGATCGAGGCGGTGTGTCTGGCGACAAGCCTTGCGTTTCTGAATGAGAACGTCATGGACGAAGTGCCGGCGCGCCTGGAACTGGCGGGCGATCTGGGGTGCGCGGGCGTTCGAGTGTTCACGGGAAGGCTGCCTTCGGGCGCGGACAAGGAGGATGCGCATCAGCGTGCGGCGATCCGTCTGCGGCAGGCGGCCGAGTTCGCCGATGAGCACGGCGTGCAGATCTGGCTGGAGACCCAGGACTCGGTGGCGCGGGCGATCGACGCGGCGGATATTCTCCGCCGGGCCGATCATCCGGCGCTGGGTTTGCTCTGGGACAACCTCCACACGAGCCGGGCCGGTGAGAACCTCGAAGCGACGAAGACCGCGCTTCGCGACTACGTGCGACACGTTCACCTGCACAACGGGCTGAACCGCCGCGAGGACTTCGTCGTCACGCCGCTTGATGAGGGTCAGCTCCCGATGGACCCGATGCTGCTGGCGCTGGTCGAGATCGGTTACGAGGGGTATCTGTGCGGTGAGTGGTTCGGGCAGATGTACGGGCCGGACCCGGACCATGCTCTGCAGTCTTACCACCTGGACATGACAAACCTCATGGAGCGCCATCACGTCCCGCTATTGCTCAATGAGTAGACATCATGCGGGGTGCATGACACCTCAGGCGGTGTTACGGATTCCCCGTTTTGGGTGCCATGCCCTCGCGAAGCGTGGGCATGAAGCCCCCCGAGTACCTGTCAGCGGCGGACATCAGGCCCGCGCCACCGTTCGACTGTCCCTGTTCCATGTCGAAGGCCACATGGCCACGAGGACGAGGCCATGGCACCCAGAAAACGCGCCCGCCTGAGGCGCCCTGCACCCCATCATGCGGCACAGAGAGGTCGGCCCATGCGCATGGTATACAAGGCCGTCTAACATGCCGGGCGTTTCATGTAGCCGAACGCCTGGGGCATCGGAAGCGGATCGAACGTTTCGTGGGCGATGTGGCGCAGCGATTCGCTGTGCCCGATGAACAGCACGCCGTCGTCCGCGAGAGCCTCGTGGAACATCCGGGCGCAGCGCGTCTTCATCGCGTCGTCGAAGTAGATCATGACGTTGCGGCAGAAGATCACATCCCACCGCCCGCGTCGTTGGACGGGGGGCTGGTCCTTGAGGTTATGGGTGTTGAAGGAGACCATGCTCGCGATGGTCGGGTCGATCTGAAACCCGTCCCTTGTTTCGATGAAGTAGCCGCTCAGCACCGCCGGGGGCATCGCACGGACGCTGTGGGGGGCGTAAGTTCCCTTCCGTGCGACGTCGAGCGCCTTGCCGCTGAGGTCCGTGCCGAGGATGTCGATACCCCAGTCGCCGAACCGCACGCCCAGGGCGCGATGGACCTGCATGGCGAGGGTGTAAGGTTCTTGGCCGGTGGAGCAGGCCGCGGACCAGATGCGAAGCCGCTTCTTGGGGTTTCGGGCCTCGATCAGGCGGGGCAGGGCTTCGTGCTCGAAGACCTCCAGTTGAGGCTCGTTTCGGAAGAAGCTCGTCTCGTTGATCGTGATGCGGTCGAAAAGTTCCTGGAGTTCGGCCTGAGATGTGGGGCCGCTGGTGAGCAGGTTGAGGTAGTCATCGAAGTCATCGAGGCCAAGCTCGGCGATGCGGCGGGACAGGCGGGTTTCGAGGACGTACTTTTTCGAGGGTTGGAAAGTGATGCCCGCGCGGTCGTGGACGAGGTCGCGCAGGTGAAGGAACTGGGCATCGGTCAGGGTCAGGCAGGCCGTGGTCATGCAAAGGCTCTCCACGGGGCGTCGTCGCCCCCCCCCGCGCGCAGCGCG
>JBGTFI010000258.1:0-5257 GCA_041747335.1 Phycisphaeraceae bacterium
CCCGCAGTCCGTCGACGGGCCTTGCGCCGGGGTCATCCGCGGCCAGTTGTTCAATGCGGCGCTCGAGACACCTGGCGAAGGTGGGCATCCACCAGATCACATGATCGCGCAGAAACGCGCAGGCGGCCTCGGCACACACCCGCGGCGCATCATCCTCCGGCCCGCGTTCGAGAGCGACTCGCCAGAGTTCCTGCAGCGTGGCCAGGAACAGCAGCTCGGCCGCGATGTGGTCCTGCCGCTCGGCCATCACGGCCTGAGGATCAAACCCGAACGCCGCGTAGAATCCGGCGATGTCCGCGAGCTGTTGCGCGCGGTAGGTGGGGTCTTTCCAGTGGGTGTATTCGGTCTCATACGGCGGACAGACCTTCGACATCACCAGACCGAACACCCGCTGCCAGACCTCGCCGCGGGCTTCGAGGTCCATCGACAGCCAGTCGATCAGCGGCTCGATCGACACCCTGGCAGGGGCCATCTCGCCCAGTCCCAGTTGGTCCTGCTTCACCTCCTGGTGCAGGTGCGCGAACCCCGCCCACAGTTCCCTGAGCGCCTGGGGCTTGACCGCGAAGCCGGCCTCCTGCTCGCGCAGGTCGAAGGGGTCGCCAAGCGCCTCTGCGAGCGCCTCGGCGAGCGTGCGCCGGGCGGTGAGCATCAGCATCAGGTCTGATTCGGCGCAGGTCATGATTCTGGTCCTTTCGTGCGAAGGCCTCCCGCATCAGATGCTGTTGGCGTGCAACTCGGCGGGTCGCTCGAAGGTCGGCTCCTCGATGGTGGTGCGCACGACCTCGACGCCGAACTTGTTGTAGCCGATCACCGTGTCGTTGAAGATCTCCTGCACCTGGAGCGAACCGTCGGGCATGGTCACCTCAAGCTCGGCGACCTTCGCGCCGGGGATGACCTCGTAGCGGAAGATGATCTGCTGGGTGGTGCGGAACAGTTGCAGCACCGCCAGGAGATCCCGGTCGGGACAGGCGTACTGGCGGATCGCCTCCTCGACGCCCGGGCCGAACATCTGCACCAGGTAAGGCCGAGGCACCCATCGGGGAGGGATGTAGTATCCGTTGGGTTCGGTGCCGAACTGGGGATAGAGCGGAAGCGCCACGCGGCGCACGCGGATCAGGTAATAGAGCGGGTTCCAGCGGTCCTCGACCCATTTGCCCTGGTCGTCGATCGCCACCAGTCCCTGGAGGCGGATGCGTCCCGGGCAGGCGGTCATGCAGCGGGTTTCGGCCGGTTCGCCGTTGGGGCTGATGTGCGGATCGTCGCCTTCGATGCGCGGGTAGCAGCCGACGCACTTTTCGCTTGTGCCGGTGGTGGTGCGGTACATGGCCTTCTTGTAGGGGCAGGCCTCGACACACTTGCGATAGCCCTGGCAGCGCGACTGGTCGATCAGGACGATGCCGTCCTCCTCGCGTTTGTAGACGGCCTGCCTCGGACACGCCGCCAGGCACCCCGGATACGTGCAGTGATTGCACAGCCGGGCGAGGTAGAAGTACCACACCTTGTGCTCGGGAAGCTGGGTCGAGCCGCCCCAGGGGCGATCGGCCCAGAGGCTGCCCGTCGCCGATTCCTCGTGCATGTTGGGCGAGTTCCACTCCTCATCGGTCGGCAGGTAGCCCAGCACCCGCGCCTGGCCGGCGGGATCGTAGTGCTTCTCGGCCGCCTCGAAGATGGTTTGCCCCTCGAACGTGCCGTAGGGCGCGTCGTCGGTCGCGCCCGCTGCCTCGCTCCAGCGTTGCCCGCCGGGGTTGGCGCGGTCGAGCAGGGTCAGCAGCTTGGAATCCCAGTTCTGCGGGTAGCCGCCGAAGGGCTTGGTCTCGACATTGTTCCAGTACATGTACTCCTGCCCGCGCGAGAACGTCCAGGTGCTCTTGCACGCCATGGTGCAGGTCTGGCAGGCGATGCAGCGGTTGATGTTGAAGACGAAGGCGAACTGGGTTCGCGGGTGGCGGTCCTCATACGGAAACGCCATCGTTCTGCCGAGTTGCCAGTTGTAGACTTCGGGCATGTCGGTGCTCCTTGCCTCTACGCGCCTGCGGGGCGCGAGGCGCTGATGGTCAGCGTCGCGGATTGAACATCTCCCCCGTGCTCGACGGTGTGGTGATGGTGTGCGCCGATGCGCGCGCACGTCCGGGCGAGCAGGGCATCCATGGACCTGTCGCCCAGCGTGCGGCGCGCGTGGTAGAGGCCCTGGTAGTTCGGATCGCGCGTCATCGCCGCGAGCTCCGCCGGCGATAGACCGACCTGGAGCAGCTCCTCGATCATGCACCGGGCCATGAGCGCCGCGTCGCCTGCGACCATGTCGCCCAGGAGCATCATCGGGTGCTCGGGCTCGGCGGGGATGTCATGCGCCGTTGGCCGGCCGCCTGTTGGTTCAATACTCATCGCCGTATCCTTCATCGGGGGCGCCCACGCGGGTGAGCGTTCCGGCCAGGTACGCCAGGTTTTCGGGGGTGTGGGCCGTGGGGCCGAACTCGGTGGTCGCCGGTTGCCAGATGCCCTTGCCGCCGGGGCCGCCGTCTTCGGCCTTGACGATGCGGATGAGCGTCTCCTTGGGCACGGTGTTGACGGCGTGGTTGTCGACATCGAAGCCGAAGATGAAGCTCATGGAGCCGCTGGCCTTGTGAAAGAGCGAGTCCGTCTGGTGCATCGGCGGAAGCCAGCCGCGGGTGATCGACTGGTGCGAGCCGTAGCGGTAACTGGCCTGGTAGCCGGTTCCCTCCGCCAGGGCGCCCCCGTCGGGCCGCGTCTCGTGGGCGCGTACCGAGCGTTCGGAGGCGATCCAGCCGGTGTGCTTCATGATGGTGAAGTGCGGCGGCAGGGCGGGGTTGATCTTCACCCGCACCATGCAGCGGAAAGCGCGGGCGCGGAAGTCATCGGTCATGTCCTCGCGCCAGCCGCGGTAGGGCCGATCGGCCGGGCTCGCATCCACCCACACGTAATCGCCGTGATGGAGGCCCAGTTCCTCGGCCGCCTGGGGGCTGATCTGAATCTGCCGGTCCGACACCCCCGGAGCGCGTTTATCTCGCCGCTGGGGGTCGGCGAAGTCGCACGACCAGACCCAGTTCCAATCCACCACCGACCACGAGGAATGCACCGAGTGGCGGCTCTTGGGCGTCGAGCAGAAGTAGCGATACCCCTGGGCCCACAGCGGGTTGACCGTCTTCTTCACCTGAGACCACGGCATCTTGATGTTGCGGACCGAGCGGAGGTCCGGGTCCATCTCCTCGGGGGAGATGCCGTAGTCGTTGGGCCGGATGAAGGGACTGGTCGAAACGATCACGTTGGGCAGGTAGGGCGTCGCCTCGACGCCTTCGCGGTGGACGATGAGGTTTTCGCCGTATTCGATGGCTTCGTCGAGGTCGCAGTAGGCCGCCACGCGCCCGCAATCGGTGTAGAACGGGATGCTGTCGTGGACCTGCTCCCAGAAAGGCACGCGCGGATAGGTGCGGAAGAGGAACAGCGCCGCCCCCGGCTCGCCGCCGTACTCGCCCTTCATCATCCGGTCGATGCTGTAAGGCCCGTCCTGGCCGCGGGTGGTGGTGCAGGCATCGAGCACGCGCTGGATGTAGATGCGCGACTTCTTCTCTCGGACGAACTTCCAGTAGTCGGCGAAACGCGGATCGTTGTGCAGCTTCGCCAGCGCTTCGCCCACGAGAGTGAAGACCATCGCGTCGTCGACGTTGTCGTGAACCGGCTTGATGCCGTCGCCGCCCCAGGCCTGGATGAAGGGGTTGGAGCACGAGCCGGCGATTTCAAGGTCCTGGAACTCCGCCCAGGAGTTGACCGGCAGCACGATGTCGGCGTACTCGGCCGAGCCGGTCCACTCGATCTGCTGATCGACGATCATGTCGATCTTGGGCAGCACATGGACGATCAGCTCGTAGATCCACTTGGCCTGGTTGAGGAAGTTGGCGTTGTTGTACCAGATGACCTTAGTGGGCGTGGGCAGATGGGTGTCACCGGTGAAACGCTTTTCACCCTGAGGCGTTTTGACCTTCAGAATCTTTTCACCATAGCCCCAGTAGCTCGGCTCGCCGTGGTGCAGGCACTTGCGCAAATGTTGTTTGGTGAGCGTGGCGCTCTCGTCCAGCACGGGGTGGAAGGGGTCTTCCGTGACGAACGCGCCCACGCCGGGGCCGGCGGTCGGGCCGGCCTGGAACAGCCCGCCCTTGTAGTTGCCCGCCCAGGCGTACGTGCCCGCGCCGTGCTTGCCCAGGTTGCCCGTGAGCGCCATCAGGAAAAAGCACGCGCGGTTGTGCAGCGTGGCGTGGAAGTAGTGGTTCACCCCCTCGCCGAAGTGGATGGCCGCGGGCTTGATCGTCGCCAGATCCTTCGCCAGACGCTCGATCATCGCAGGCTCGGCGTCGCAGATCTCGCTGACGGTCGCAACGTCGTAATCCTTCAGGTGGCGGCGGTACATCTCGAAGATCGTCATCACCTCGATCTTCTTTCCGTCCACCCCCGTCACCTCGAACACGCCTTCGAGGGCCGGGTCGATGGTGAGCTTCTCGCCGTCGGCCAGCAGACGACGCCTGCCCTCTTCGCCGCTGTAGGCCTTCGCCACGGCCGTCAGGCCCCGCGCCATGTAGTCGGCCGCCTGTTTCCAGTTCAGCCGCACGAAGGTGTCGCTTCCGCGGTCGTCGAACTTGTAGCGCCCGCGCAGAGCCGGGTTGTCCGAGAGGCTGGGGAAGCCGTCATCGGCCCACTGCTTCCATCCCGCGCGCACGACAGGCCCTTTAAGACGGTTGGGGCCGTACACGCGCCTCTGGAACGTGTACCCCTTGAGGCAGCCGCGCGGATGCCAGCTCTTCGTCGCGTGATTGCCGTACATGTCCCCGTAGCGGTCCACATCGTAGTTCTGCTTCGAGCGGATCAGCACCCCGTTGCGCACGAACGCGCGCAGGCGGCACATGTGCGTGTCGTTGGGCGCGCAGACCCAGGTGAACGTGCGGTCGTAGTGATATTGGTCGCGGTAGACCTTCTCCCAGTCGCGCGTCGGATAGGCCCCCAGGGGGTTCTCCACCGACACGATCGATGGCAGCTTGCCCAGCGCCCGGGCGCCGAAGGCGCCGGCCGCCGAACCGGCCGCGAGCGCCTCGAGGAAGTGCCGACGGGTGATCTCATCCATTCGCGTTTGCTCTGCGCTTCTCTCAGCCATCGCTTGCGCCTTTCACAAGTTCGTCGCCCGCTTCACCGGTCGCCCAGCTTCAGCTCATGCCAGCCCGAAATGAGCTTGGTCCCGCCGCGGTCGCCCGCC
>JBGTFI010000259.1:0-13690 GCA_041747335.1 Phycisphaeraceae bacterium
CGGCGTCCTGATCGCAAGGCGCATCGCACGCCCCATCCTCGAACTCTCGCGGGAAGTCGATGCCTGGTCCCGACGGGACTTTGCCCGGGATGACGCCATCCGCGGTCACCTCGAACGCCTGGCACGCCGCCACCGCGATGAGACCGGCGAACTGGCGACCCGGTTTGTCGATGTCCAGGACCGATTGCAGGTCTACCTCCAGGAACTGGCTCGAACCACCGCCGCCAAGCAGAAGATCGAGCACCAGCTCGAAATCGCCAAGTCCATTCAGGAAGGCCTGCTCCCGCGCGAAGCGCCCCGCATCGCGAACTTCGAGATCACCGGATGGTGTCAACCCGCCGATCAGACCGGCGGGGATTACTTCGACTGGATCACCCTCCCCAACGGGCACCTGATGCTCTCGATCGGAGACGTCACCGGACACGGCATCGGCCCGGCGCTCGTCACCGCCGCGTCCCGCGCCTATGCCCGCGCGACGTTCAACACCGATCAGGCTCTCGATGCCGCCATCTCCCGCCTCAACGACCTGCTCCACGGAGACCTCCGAGGCGAGCGATTCGTCACGCTCGTGGCCTGCCTTCTGGATCCGGAGGCGCGCCATCTCAAGCTCGTGGCCGCCGGCCACGGACCGATCATGTTCTACTGCCGCCGCCGCGATCAGATCGACGTCACCAACAGCACTCAGGGGCTTCCGCTGGGCATCGTGGACAACGGCGCCTACGACCAGCCCATCGAACTGAGTTTCGAGCCCGGCGATGTCCTGGCGCTTGTCTCGGACGGCTTCTTCGAGTGGCAGAACCCTGGCGAAGAAAGCTTCGGCACGCGCCGTCTCGTCGAATCCATCCTCGCCAGCTGCCGCGACGCGCCCGATCAGATCATCGACCGCCTGCGTCGAGACATCGCCGGCTTCACCAACGGAACCCGCCAGGCGGACGACACGACGGCGCTGGTCATTCGGTGTGTGGGATGAAGGACCGTCGATCGTTGACCATTGACTTCCCCCACCTCCCCCACTTCAATCCCCCGATGCAAGCAGTGAACGGTTGCCGTCTGGTTCTCATCCCCGGCATCGGCGTCGATGAGGGCCTCTTCGCCCCCCAGCGCGAGGCGCTCGGACCGATCGAATCCCCCCCATGGATCGAACCGCACGAGCGCGAATCGCTGCGTTCCTACGCACACCGCCTGGCCGACCTGATCGGACCGGCCGGGCCCCTCGTGCTCGGCGGGCAATCGTTCGGGGGGATGCTCGCGCTCGAAGCCGCGCGGGTGCTGCGGCCCCGCGCGGTGGTGCTGATCGCGAGCTGCACCTCCGCGAAGTCCGTTCCCAGGCCGTACTGGCTTCTCGAAACCCTCTCGCACCTGATGCCCGATCGCATGGCTCGCGCCATCTTCAGGGCCCAGGCATCCAGGATCGCCTGGAAGCTCGACTGCGGGGACGAGGCCTGTCGCCAGTTCCTGGCGCAGAGGTTCAGCGAAGCGTCGATCACCTTCGTCCGCTGGGCCGTGCGGGCGATCCGCGAGTGGTCTTTCGAGAATGACCTGACCATGCCCATCCACCACATCCATGGCGACCGCGATCGCATCATGCCCATCGGCCGCGTAAACCCCACCCAAATCATCCCCGGCGCGGGACACCTCCTCACTATGACCCACCCGGCGCAGGTGAACGCGTTCATCGCCGAAGTCCTTCGGAACGGCGGATGAAGGTCGCATGCCGGAAAGTCCAATGTCCAAGGTCCAAAGTCCAAAGTCACGATTCATTCGGCAATCGGCATTACAATCATGCCCAATGAAAGGACGCGGCCATGGGCGAAGTCATCGACTGGCGATTGCAGCAGGCGCTCACGAAGTTCCAGGACTGGCGCTTCGGGCTGTTCATGCACTGGGGAATCTACAGCGTCTGGGGCGCGGTCGAGAGCTGGCCGATCGAACCGGTCGAGGGCTACGGCCGGGCGTCGCTGCCGCAGTGGCGCGAATGCGGCGAAGACCTTCCGAAGTTCCAACGCCTTTACTGGGATCTGAACAGACAGTTCAACCCCAAAGCCTTCGACCCCAAGCCGTGGGTCGAGGCCGCCAAACACGCGGGCATGAAGTACGTGATCTTCACCACGAAGCACCACGACGGTTTTAGCATGTTCGACACGAAGCAGACGGACTACCGCGTCACCCACCCGGATTGCCCGTTCCACGATGATCCGCGGGCGGACATCGCGAAGGTGGTGTTCGACGCCTTCCGTGAAGCCGGATTCGGCATCGGGGCGTACTTCTCCAAGCCGGACTGGCATCACCCGGACTTCTGGGATCCCGACCGGCCGATCATCGACAAGCACCCCAACTACGACCCTCAGGAGGAACCGGAGACGTGGCGGCGTTTCGTACGGTTCACGCACGCGCAGGTCGAGGAGCTGATGACGCGCTACGCGCCGATCGACATCCTCTGGTTCGATGGGGCGTGGGTCGCACCGCCGAAGTACGACATCGACATCGACTCGATCGCCCGCATGGCCCGCTCGCACAATCCGGACGTCATCGTCGTCGACCGCTGGGTGCCCGGCCCGCACGAGAACTACCAGACGCCCGAGCAGAAAGTCCCCCCCGAGCCGCTCGACGAACCCTGGGAAAGCTGCATCACCATGGGCGATCAGTGGTCCTGGCGGCCGAACGAGAACTACAAGAGTGTCCGCCGACTCGTCCACATGCTGGTGGACGTGGCGGCCAAAGGCGGAAACCTGCTGCTGAACATCGGCCCGGACGCTCAGGGCCGATGGGACCAGGCGGCGTATGATCGTCTAAGCGGCGTGGGGGACTGGATGGCCAACAACGGTGAGGCGATCCACGGGACGCGGCCGGTGGCGCCTTTTGCGGAGGCATCGTGGCGTTTCACGCGCAAAGGCCAGACCGTTTACGCCGTGCATCTTGCGCCTGACGACGAAACGTTGCCCGCGGCCGAGAACGCGCTGACCGCGTTTCACCCACGAGAAGGAACTGCAATCCGCGTGCTGGGTTACGACGGCGCGGTAAACTGGCGTCCGCGATCGGACGGAGGCGGGGTGATCGAGCTGCCGGAGGCCGCGCGGCGGCAACTCACCGGCCAACCCGCCTGGACGGCGGCGATGACGCCGTAGGCGCGAACCCCAACGTCCGATAGTGCGTTTGATCCTGATGCACTCGCGCCATCAGGCCGATGAACGCACGATACGGATGAGTCCAAGATGGATCGGAGTAAGCCTATGAAAGCGAAGATCGCATGGTTGGCGGCGGCGCTGGGCGTGGTGCTGGCCACCGGGCTGAGCGCCCAGAACACCCAAACGGTGAGTCTGAGCGAACCACTTTCGCAGTATGACGGCGGCAGACCCCTCCAGGGCTTCGCCACCGCCAGCAAGTACATGCTCATGATCGCGCCTTTCGACGGCGTCCTCTCCGAGGTGCGCGTCGAAGAGGGTGACGTGGTCAAAGCCGGTCAGATCCTCGCGAAGATGGATGACGAGCTTCAGATTCTTCAGGTGGAGCTGGCGAAGATGCGCGCCGACACCGAAGCGGAGATCCGCGCCGCCATCGCGGCGCACGGCCTGGCGATCGTCCAGCACAAGCGCGTCGAGCAGCTCGCCGCCCAGGACGCCGGCACCGCCTTCGAGCTTGAACGCGCGAAGGCGGAGCTGGACCAGGCAGCCGCCCAGCTCGACCGGGCCCAGGAATCCAAGGCCGAAGCGACCGTCACCCTCAAGCTCCGTCAGGAGGAGCTTGAACGCTACGAGCTGAAGGCTCCCTTCGACGGCGAAGTCATCCGCGTGATGGCCGAGGCCGGCGCGGTCCTCACCCGTGAGAACGAGATTCTCGCCATCGCCTCGCGCAACCCGCTCGAAGCGACGATCTTCCTGCCCTCCTCCCTCTGGGGACGCCTCGAGCTTGGAAGGGAGTACAACCTCATCGGCCGTATCGGCGGCGACGATTCCCTCGCCACGGCCGCGCCGGGCGCAAGCGACGGCGCGCGGCAGTTCAAGCTCACGGGCCGACTCAAGTACATCAACCCGATCATCGAATACGCCAGCCGCCAGTACGCCTGCGTGTTCACCATCGAGAATCCGGGGGCGGAGCTTCCGGCGGGGTTTGACGTGGAGCTGGTGTGGCCGCAGTGATTACCCAGGATCACGACACCCCCTCCCCCCGGTGCTCGATCACTTCCCGCACCGCCTGAAGCGACTTCGGGTCGGCCATCACCATCAGCGTGTCCCTCGCTTCGATGCGCGTCTTGCCCTTGGGGACGATGAACTGCCTGCCGCGACGGATCATCAGGATCAGCGCGTCGGGCGGAAGCCCCAGCTCCGCGATCGTCCGCCCCACCGCCGACGATTCCGGCAGCACCTCGAACTCCCGCGTCTCGCTCTGATGGTCGCCGGTGCGCTCGAACTCGAGCGGATAGCGCGGCCGCGCATCGATCGGCTGATCCACCCCCAGGAAACGAGCCAGCGCCATGAGCGTCCTGCCCTGGAGAAATACGGAGAGGAAGACGACGAAGAAAACAATGTTGAAAATGCGGTGCGACTGCGCATACCCCGCGATCAGCGGGAACGTCGCCAGCACGATCGGCACCGCGCCGCGCAGCCCGGTCCAGGCGACGAGCTGACGCTCGGCGCGGGTGAAGTCGCTGCCCAGCAGGCACAGATGCACCGCCAGCGGCCGGGCGATGAACATCAAAAACGCCGCCGTCAGCAGCCCCGCCCCCGCCACGGACGGCAGGTCCGAGGGGTTCACCAGCAATCCAAGGATCACGAACATGCTGATCTGCATCAGCCACCCCAGCCCGTCGTGAAACCGCATCAGCGAACGCTTGTAGAGAAAATCGCTGTTGCCCATCACGATCCCCGCCAGGTAAACCGCCAGAAAGCCGTTGCCGCGAAGCAGTTCCGCCAGCCCGAACACCAGCATCACCACGCTGATGCTCAATACCGGGTACAACCCCTCGTAATCCAGGCGCACGCGATTGACCGCGATCGCCGCCAGCCGCCCCACCGCCACCCCCACCAGCGCCCCGACCGTCATCTGCAGCGCGAAATCCCACACAAGCGCCGGCCAAATACCCCCCCCTTTTGCGATCACCTGCAGCATCCCGATCGTGAGGAACACCGCCATCGGGTCGTTGCTGCCCGATTCAAGCTCCAAGAGCGGACGCAGGTTCCCCTTCAGGCTCACCCCGCGCGAACGCAGCACCGAAAAGACCGCCGCCGCGTCCGTTGACGACACGATCGCCGCCAGCAGCAGCGCTCCGGCGAACGAGAACCCCAGCGTCAGCCACACGAACAACCCCAGCAGCACCGCGCTCACCACCACCCCCGCCGTCGCCAGCAGCGCCCCCCGCCCCAGCACCGGCCGAATGCTGCTCCAGTTGGTGTCCAGCCCGCCCGAAAAGAGAATGAACGCCAGCGCCACCGTCCCGATGAAGTTCGCCAGCGCCGCGTCGTCGAACTGAATTCCCCCCGGCCCGTCCGAACCCGCCACCATCCCCACGCCCAGGAACATCAGCAGCGCCGGCACCCCGATGCGCTCCGAAACCTTGCTCGCCAGAACGCTGCAAAGCACCAGCAGACCCGCAACCAGAAGCCAGAGGGATACGTGCATGATCGCTACTTCGGACGATTGCCCGCCGTTCGCCGCGGCGGCATGGTATCCGAGAACACCCGCGCCCGGACAATACACAGGATCGTCCCCGTTCCGTTATTCTCTCGCTCATGACCACCCTCCTCCATACTGAACTCGACGCCGCCGTGCGCGCCGTGAAGCTCGCCGCCACCGCCTGCCAGGCCGTCGCCGCCAACCTCGTCACCACCGACACGCTCAGCAAGAAAGACCGCAGCCCCGTCACCGTCGCCGACTTCGCGTCCCAGGCCATCGTGTGCGCCCTGCTCAGTGAGACACTCGGCGAAGTCGCCATCGTCGGCGAGGAATCAGCCGGCGCCCTGCGCCAGCCAGACCAGCAATCCACCCGGCGGAAGGTCGTCGAACACGTCCGGGCCGCGCTCGATCGCGACGCGAGCGAAGAGCAGATCCTCGCTTGGATTGACCGCGGAAGCGCTGCCGGCGACTCCGGCCGCTATTGGACCCTCGACCCGATCGACGGCACCAAGGGCTTTCTCCGCAAAGAGCAGTACGCCATCGCTCTGGCTCTGATCGAAGACGGACAGGTCGTGCTGGGCGTGCTGGGTTGCCCGAACCTCCCCGTACGAGGCGAATCCGGTCAAACCGGCGTGCTGCTCACCGCGATGCGAGGAGCGGGTGCATCTATCCAGCCGCTCGACCGCGACGAAAACCCGTCCTTGATTCATGTCAGCGGTATGACAAACCCCGCCGACGCGCGATTCTGCGAATCGGTCGAATCGGCGCATTCGAGTCACAGCGATGCCGCCCGGGTCGCGCTGCGCCTGGGCATCACCGCCCAACCCCTGCGCATGGACAGCCAGGCGAAGTACGCGGCCGTCGCACGCGGCGATGCATCGATCTACCTCCGCCTGCCCACCAGCGCCGATTATCGCGAGAACATCTGGGACCACGCGGCCGGAATGATCGTCGTCGAAGAGGCCGGCGGCAAAGTGACGGACATCGACGGCAAACCGCTCGACTTCACCCACGGCCGGCGTCTTGAGGTGAATCGGGGGATCATCGCCACCAACGGCGCGATTCACGACGCGGTGGTGGAGGCGGTGAGGAACTGATAGACGGGCTCTTCCATGCCGACAGTGTTCACCCATGCGTTCGTAGCGGTCGCGGCGGGCAAGGCGTTTCGTCCTCAGGGCGCACCGTGGAAGTTCTGGCTGCTGGCGATCGCGTGCTCAGCTGGGCCGGACCTGGACGTCGGCCTGTTCGCCTACGGCGTGGAGTACGAGGACACCTTCGGCCACCGCGGCTTCTTTCACTCCCTCGCGTTCGCCATGATCCTGGCGGTGATCGTCGTCGAGCTTGGGTTCCGCCGGGAGATAGTCCGTTTCTCGCGCGCGTGGTGGTCGCACACGGCGTTCTTCTTCGCGCTCACGGCATCGCACGGCCTGCTGGACGCGTTCACCAACGGCGGCATGGGAATCGCATTCTTCTCCCCGTTCAATACGACCCGCTACTTCTTCACCGAGTTGATCGAGGTTTCCGATATGGGCCTGAGCGCGCTCTTTCGCCGGCGCATGGCGGAGGTGCTGTGGAGCGAGATGCGGTGGGTGTGGCTGCCGGTGGGCCTGGTTTGCGGGATCGTGTGGGCGTGCCGCGTGGGCATTAAGTGCCGGTCGCCGCAGACCGATCTCTGACCGCCCCGCTACTCCTTCCCCTCCGGACAGTCCGGGCGCGTCGGAAGAAAGTCCTTCAGTTCATCCAGCGCCGTGCGCGCCGCCAGCGGGTACTCCCGCACGTACGCCGCGCGGGCCAGCAGGTGCGTCGCGGTCGGAATCGTCAGGAACTGGAACACGATCGCCAGAACCCCCCGAACGGCCATCGACCACTGCGGCGACTCCGCGGCGAAAAGCAGCAGCGTCACCGCCGCGACCAGCACCAGCACCATGCCCAGCGTCGAGGCCTTGCCCGCCGCGTGCATCCGGCAGTAGATATCCGGAAAACGGATCAGCCCCACCGCCGCGACGACCATCAGAAACGCGCCCAGCAACAACGCGGCGCCGACAAAAAGTTCATGGATGGGCGGCATAAGACTCAACTCCCGTCATTCGATCTTTGTGCATTCGGATTTCGTCATTTCCCTCTTCCCCTAAAACACCCTCCCATTCTCCAGATACCGTGCGATCGCCACCGACCCCAGAAACGCCACCAGCGCGAGAATCCACACCGCGTCAAAGAAAAACCACTCCCACCACAGGATGCACAGCGACACGATCACCCCGATCAGCGCCGAGACGAACGTGTCGAGCGCCACCGCCCGGTCCGCCGCGCCCGGACCGATGATGATCCGGTACAGGCACACGACCGCCGACCCCAGGAACGCCGCGAGGCACACCATGCAGATCGCTTCAAGGAATCCGCTGATCATCGGCGCTGCGCTCCTTCCTCATTCCGGGGGCATTCCGGGGGCGCGTCCACTTGAGAATGTTCGCCTCGAAGACCTCCGTCACGGAACGTCGAAGCTCTTGTGGATCGTCCGGGACATTCAGCGCATGGATGATGATCGTGTCCCGCCCGTCCGAAACGTGCACCGCGATGGTTCCCGGCGTCAGTGTGATCGAGTTCGCCAGGCTGGTGATCTCGAAATCCGTCCGTGCTCGGAGGGGCACGGCGATCAGTCCCGGCCGAAAACGCGGCGAGGGTGTGAGCACCAGCTTCACCACCTGATAGTTCGCCACGATGAACTCCACCAGGAAAATCAGCCCGAACTTCACAAAGTGCAGCACACGCATCATGGCGACTCCTCCGGGACCAGGGCCGGCGTCTCGTGTGCCGCGTGGGGGTCCAGCACCGGCCGCAGCAGCGGCGCTCGGAACACCGCCTCAATGTACCCCGACGGGTCCGTGACGCCCTTCGCCGCGGCGTTGAGATACCTCATGCACGGCTGAGCCCACACGCCCATCGCCACCGTCATCGCGCAAAGCACCGCCGAAGGCGCCGCCAGCGCCCGATACGGGCGGCGGGGCGCCTCCTCGGGCGGGTCGCGCCAGAAGGCGTAGCTCCAGATCTTCAGCATCGAGTAGAGCGTGAAGAAGCTCGTCACGATCGCGATCAGGATGATGACGTAATGCCCGCCCGTCAGCCCCGCGCGCACCAGCAGAAACTTGCCCAGGAAGCCTGACGACGGCGGAAGCCCAGCCAGCGAAAATGCCGCGATCAGGAACAGCCCCGCCACGCCCGGCGCCAGGTCAATCCCCCCGCCCATGCCCTTGAGCCGCTGCGTCCCGATGGCGCGTTCCGCCGCGCCCCCCAGCAGGAACAGGCACGACTTCACGATCATCTGATGGATGATGTACAGGATCGTCGCCGCCACCGCCGCCTGGGCGATGTCGCCGTTCGCCGCCAGCCCGACGCCCATCACCATGTATCCGACCTGGCTGACGATGTGCCATGACAGAATCCGCCGGATGTCCCACTGGCACATCGCCCCGAGCACGCCCAGAAGCATCGTGAATCCCGACATCACCAGCAGGACGTTGAGCGCGAACTCCGATCCCTCCTGCCGGAACACCATCACGAAAAGCCGCAGCAGCCCGTACGCCCCCACCTTCGTCAGCATTCCCGCGAAAAACCCGTTCACCCCCGGCGGGACGATCGGGTACGAGTCCGGCAGCCAGAAAAACAGCGGAAACGCAGCCGCCTTCATCGCGAACACCACCAGCAGCACGCACGTCGCCACCGTCACCATCTTCGCACGGTCCCCGGTCAGCTCGGCCGTGCGGGCGCTCAACTCCGCCATGTTCAGCGTGCCCACCGTGGCGTAGATGAGCGCGCACCCGACCACGAACAGCGTCGCCCCGATGCTGTTGATCGCCACGTACTTCATCGTCTCGCGCACCTGCGCCTTTGAAGCGCCGATGACCATCATGCCGTATGAGCCGATCAGGAGCACCTCGAAGGCCACGTACAGGTTGAAGAGATCCCCGGTCAGGAACGCCCAGTTCACCCCCGCCATCATGATGTGAAAAAGCGGGTAGAAAAAGTGTCTCTGTTGCGCCTTCGTCACCGTCGTGAAGGTGTACGCGACCACCACACACCCCACCACCATCGACACCGCCACCATCACGCACGCCAGACGATCCGCCACGTAAGTGATCCCGAACGGCGCCGCCCATCCACCTGCGATCATCACCTGCGGACCGTGCTGATCCACATAGACCAGCAGCCAGAACGCGAACCCGGTGACGAACAGGTCCGACGCCAGGCACACCGCCTTCTCGACACGCCCGCAGCCGCGCACCAGCGCCAGCGCCGCCGCCGTGAACAGCGGAATCAGAATGGGAAGGATCACGAGGTTCATGACTGGGTTGCGGCGCTCTCCTCCTCCACCTCGTGCAGCTCGATCGACGCCAGCGCCTCCGGATCGTCCGTGCCCCAGTCCAGATACACCCGGTAACAAAGGATCAACAACAGCGCCCACACGCTGAAGCTGATGACGATCGCCGTCAGGATGATCACCGGCGGCAGCGGATCCATCAGCCGCGCCTGCCCGCTCGCGTCGTACAGAAACGGCGCCGACCGTGAGCTCTCATACCCGCCGCACGTCATCATGGTGAGGTTCGCCCCGTTCGTGTAAAGCGCCAGACCCAGCACGATGCGGATCAGGCTCGGCCGAAGCATCAGGTACGTCCCCGCCGCGAAGAGCGCACCGATGACGATCGCCATGGGCAGTTCCATCTCAGAGTCTCTCCCGCGCCAATTCGACGAAGATCGTCATCAGCGTCCCGACCACGATCAGGTAGATCCCTCCGTCAAAGAACACCGTCGAAGGAAGATGCCCGATGACAGGAACATGAAACACCGTCTGATAAAGAAACGGCTTGCCCGCGATCAGCGCTGCCGTTCCCGAAGCGTACGCGATCAGCACTCCCACGACCGCCACCCGCCACCAAGCGAAACGCGCGGCACGCTCCGCCCCGAACCCCAGCAGGTACATCGCCCCCGCCGCGGCCGCCATCACCCCCGCGATGAACCCGCCGCCCGGATGGTTGTGCCCCTGCCAGAAGATGATCAGGGACACCGCGAGCGCCAGCGGCGTGGCGATGCGCGTCACCATTCTCAGCACCGGCGAGTCGTGCGCGGAGCTGTCCTCAGCGAACCGCGGCGCGCGCGCCGGCGAATCGAGCGAGCGAGCCGCCTTCCGCGGCGAATCCGAGGGTCGGCCTTCCGGGGTCATGCCGCCTCCCTGCGAACGCGCAGAAGCCCGACGATCGTCAACCCCACCGCCATCACCACCGTGACCTCCCCCACCGTGTCGATGCCCCGCTGATCGACGATCGTCACGTTCACCGCGTTGTATCCGCCCCCGTGCGTCAGCGCGTGCGAAAGGTAGTCGTCCGCCAAGTTGTCCGCCTCGCGGAACGTCGGACTCGTCGCCAGCAGCACCAGCGTGAACATCGACAATCCCACCGCGCCGGAAATCACCGCGTTCACCAGCCGCCGCGCCGGTTGAATCGTCATCGGCCGAAACGCCGGCATGAAGTACAGCACCAGCAGGAGGAAGATCGTCGAAACCGTCTCAATCAGAATCTGCGTCAGCAGAATATCCGGCGAGCGATACACCACGAACAGCATCGCCACCAGGTAACCCACCGTGGTGATCGCGATGGCCGCGCTCAGCCGCGTCGGCGCCGTGGTCACCCGCCAGATCGCCGCCAGCAGCATCGCGCACAGCGTCACCCCGGGCCAGGTCGCCTCCCGCACGCTCAGATCAAAATGCTCGAACCCGAACCCGTGACGGCTCAGCGCGAACGCGCACAAACCCGCGAAGAAAACCAGAATGCCACTGAAGTACCAGCGCAGCGAGCCGTTCTGCCAACGCTCGCTGAACGCCACCGCGAACACCGTCACCCCGTGCAGCATCTCATCCCAGACCCGCTGCATCGTCGGCAGGAACTTAAACCGCTCGTGCCAGGCGCCGATCACCCAGCGCATCTGAAACACCACGATCCCCGCCGCGATCGTCAGCCCCGACAGGATCAGCGGCCCCGGATGATCCAGCGATGGAATCAAAGATACATGCACGTGCGCACCCGCATCGGAGGAAAGCGAATTGACGATCGTCTGCGGCAGGTGCGTCACCCCCAGCACCCCCATGCCCACCACCACCGCCACCAGCACCGCCGGCGAGAGCCACAGCCCCGGCCCCGCCTCGTGCGCGTCCCTGGACTTCTCCCCCGGCGCGCCAAGGAACACATCCACGATCAACCTGAAGCTCACCGCGAAGAGAAACGCGTTGGCGATCACGCACAGACCGATCACCAGCACCCGAAGCGCGGGTGAACCGCTCAAGACCTCGTTCTCCAGCAGGTTCGCGTAGAGCGCCTCCTTGGCCAGAAACCCGAACATCGGCGGCAGCCCCGCCATCGACAGCGCCGCGAAAAGGCACAGCACGAACGTCAGCGGCATCGCCGATTGCAAACCCCCCAGCTTCCGGTAGTCGCGCGTGTGCGTCGCGTGCTCCACGATCCCCGCGATCAGGAACAAAGGCGCCTTGTACGCCGCGTGCGAAAGAAGCTGCAGGGCATCCTGATCCGGCGCCTTCAGCCCGTACAGCATCATCACCATCCCCAGCGCCGCCAGCGTCGTCCGCGCGAGGATGGCCTTGAGGTCCGTCTCGATCAGAGCCTGCCAGCACGCGAGCACATACGTGACCAGTCCGATCGTCGCGATCAGCGGCGTCCACAGCGGCGCGCCATCGAACACCGGCCACATCCGACCCACCAGAAAAAGCCCCGCCTTCACCATCGTCGCCGAGTGCAGATACGTCGAAACCGGCGTCGGCGCGACCATCGCCCCCGGAAGCCAGAAGTGAAACGGCCACTGCGCGCTCTTGGTGAACGCCCCCAGAAGGATCAGCACCAGCGCCCACGAAAACAGTGGCGATGCCTGGAGCGCCCGCGCCGCCTCGCCCCCGCCCGACAGTTCGCTGATGCTGAACGTCCCGCCCGCCACCGACACCAGCACGAACCCCGCCAGCATCGCCAGCCCCCCCACCGCCGTCACCTGCAAAGCCGTCAACGCGCCCTTTCTGCCATCCTCCTTCTCATACCAGAATCCGATCAGCAGGAACGACGTCAGGCTCGTCAATTCCCAGAAGATAAACAGCAGAATCAGGTCGTCCGCCAGCGACACCCCCAGCATCGCGCCCATGAACGCGATCAGCGCCGCGTAATACCGCCCCACCCGCGCCTTGGGCAGATCATCGATGTAATGAACGGAATAAAACCCCACCAGCAGCCCGATCCCCGCCACCAACATCGCGAAGAACAGCCCGAACGGATCGCCGATCAAACGCAGCGAAATGCCAAGGTCCGGAATCCAGTCATAGTGATAAACAGGCGGCGCTTCAGCCGAGTGCCCGAGAAACAGGCGAACCGCGCCGGCGAACGACACCCCCGCCGCGATGACCATCAGCCATCCGGACTGCCGTCCGAGCCAACGTCCAAGCGCAAGCGCCACGGCCGCGGCAACGAAGGGCGCGAAGACAACAATCAGCAATGTCCACTCGCTCGGCGTCATCGGGGGTGCGATCGGCGCGGGCAATTCCATTCCTGGCGCGACACGGGCGGATAGCTTATCAGACGACCGCCGCGTGTCGAGAAGTACGCAAGACCAGTGGGGCGGGCGTCCCGCCCGCCTTTGCGGCGCAGCCGCAAGTTCCCGCTGTCAAGGGCGCCGCAAGGTGTTGTTGTTTCAGGCCTTCTGCCTGAGGCGGGCGAGACGCCCGCCCCACTGTTCCAGCTGTGTTTGCCTGAACCATACTGTTACGAGAACAGTGCTCCGGGTGATATCAATGGAATCATGATGGACATCCGTCGGGGGACATGCCCCTGCGTGCTCCCACTTCAGCCCTTCCCCCCGAGCACCGATGAACAGGCCGACCGCGCACGCGCGCGGCCGATGCTTCGCCTATCGGACGCGACGCCCCATGAACCCCGTCACCCCCGTCACCCACCTGACCCTTGCGATCCTGTTTCCCGCGGTGTGCGGCCTGGCGACGCTCATGCTGCCCCGCCGCATGATCGCGCCGCGGGTGGCG